>CAZTER010000601.1:0-1501 GCA_964612045.1 uncultured Bdellovibrionales bacterium | reverse complement strand
AGACCTCATTCTCTGCAAAGGAATGGATCTCGCTAGGTGAGCTTCTTCCAGCTCCGGGATTTGCAAATGAAAAACAATATCTTTATTTAGCGCGAGATTTGGAGCCCCGAGAAGGAGAGCTCGACGAGGATGAAATTATAGAGGTGGTTAGGATGTCTCAAGCTGAGGTTCTTGAGCTTGTAAAAAACGGTAGTTTCTTGGATGGAAAGTCCCTGTCAATTCTTTTGCGAGCGATTACGCAGGGCTTTATTTCTATTTAGCAACTAGCTTGATGTCTCTATCTGCTAGCCAATTTTCAAGAGGGTTGAATGTTGTATGAAGTTTTAACGGAGGCAGCTTTTTAAAGCTTTTCCCAGCACCTTCAATAGTTATGGTAATAGCAATCGATTTATCATGTTTACTTAAGATGATTTTAGTTAGTGGAACTGGAGAAAATCCAAAATAGGTCATAAACCTTGGAGTAAAGGCTTCAAACCCCATCCGCAAATTTTTTATCTTAAAATTTTCACTCAGAAGAAGATCTATAGGATTGCCTGTTGCTAAAGTATCTCTCTTTGGATCTATTCCACCTATATTTTTTATAACAGAATATTCTATATGCTTAGCTCCAGAAAATTGAAGGAACTTAGTCGAGATTCTGCCGGAGACATGACGTTCGATTTCCTCTTCGTCCTCTTCACTTGAATCAATCATCACGCCATTTAGGAACAAAAGCTCTTCTTTCGTCGTTATATTACTATTCTGAAATGGATCTATTTGAGGATCTATTCCTTTAAGATCTACTACACTTTCTTTGAATATGACTCCCTCTGGTAAGAATGCTTTGATTAGGGAGTAGAGCTCTAGGTTTGATAGAGGTTCGCGCTCTTCAATCATAAAATGATGTGAAATCCTCCATCCAAGAGGAAGAAGTTGAAAGTTTGAATCTGAGGTATGCGATTTAAGTATAAGTTGAGTCATTAATATTTTACCTCGAATTAGTCCTTTCAGCCCTCAACATATCTGACTCCATTTGATCTAACTAGATCGTAATTAGTGCTTGGTGAGAGAAGGTTCTTAAGTCAGCTAATATCTTCTGATATGGATCTGTTTAGAGAGGAATATGTTAACAATAAGTGTAATAGATCGCAGCGCAGAACGACGAGTTATCTTAGCGAATAAACTCCAAAGCGTCGTTGATTCAGCTTATTTAAGAGGAGATCCTCTTCCTAAGTGCGTTATTGAGACTAGAGCTCCAGAGGAGATATCTAAATATGCAGTTCCAGATATTGTTTGTTTTACTGAGTATGTATCAGAGAGTGATCTCGCTTTAATAAAAGAGATACGAAGATCTTATTCTAAGACAAGATTTGCAGCATTTGTTAGGTCAAGAATCGAAGTAGCTGAACAGATAGATCTCTTAGCCAGAAGCGGTGTCGAGGATGTTTTAGTAAGTGATGGAAGCGAGGTTGAGCTAGTAGGGAGAATCATATTATGGGGGCGATCTGCTAGCTCTAGTAAA
>CAZTER010000600.1:0-1504 GCA_964612045.1 uncultured Bdellovibrionales bacterium | reverse complement strand
TAGAAGTAGAAGAGATGTCTTCACAACTTGCTCGTCGTTTAAAAAGTGATCGTAGTGATGGAGTAGTTGTTGTTAAAGTGCGTCCAGGATCTCTAGCTGCGGAGGGAGGTCTACAGCCTATGGATATAATTCTTAGTGTGGATGGAGCTTCGACATTGAACTTAGAAGATTTTAGAACTGCTATAAAAAGTGCAAACCTCTCTGATGGCATAAGATTAGTGGTTGAAAATCAAGGAATGGAGCGTTTTGTTTTTATTAAGGATGAATAGTTGTCTCAGTAGCTTTAGATAACTAACTAGTGCTTTCCACCCTTTTTCATACTTCTTAGCTTTTCTTGAGCTCGTTTAGCGCGTTCAGCGGGACTTAGATTAGAGTTAGAGTTTGAACTCTTTGTTAACTCTGAGGAATTAGTAGTAGGAGCAATCTTCCCAAGTTTATAGAGTGCGAATTCTCCCTGTTCTGTAACAAAGCGAGAGATATCTGTATCTCCTTCTAGAACATAGATCCCCTGGGCTGTATGAATAATCCAACCAGGAGAGCTTTTTAATGAGTACTTACTTGGAGGCTTATTGGCTTCAGAGATTGAACCACCTAAAGTGAGAAGTTTCTTTATCTGAGCACTTCCAATCTCTTCTTTGATCGAGCTGGATCCTCCGATAGCAATAATAGTTGCGGGTTTAACTCCTCTCCCAAAGATTAGATCGGTAAAGCATCTCATCGTATCTCGAATATGATTTTTTTCGATTCCGTTTACTATTACTCCTAGCTTATCAATTTTAATCGAATCTCCAGTCGGACTCTGATCAGCGCGATCTTTATCTATAACTTCTTCTGAACTAATGATGGGTTCTTCCGGTTTGTTTGTATCAAGTTTTTTTATTTTTGAAGAAGGAGGACGACCTTTTTTGACTTGCGATTTTTTACCTTCATCTAGTGGGTTTACAACGAAGTCCTTGCCAAAAAAGGAATCATCCTGAGCCATGACTAATGGCGTTTTGCAAGATAACGCTACGATGGCAATTATACATGCAAGGATATTTTTCAATGTACCCTCAACTCTCCAAATGGAACATTTGATTTATCTGGGACGCATTGGAAAACGAGTGTCCAGCTATCCTCATCTAATCCTACCTGATTTCTGAGCATATCTGCTCCGTAGCAACCTTTGAGGTTTGAGTATATGGAGAAGATAGTTTCATGAGCTCGATCCACCTTTTTCATAGTTCCGGCACTATATTCATGGTTGATCTTCACCATCTCTTCGATCGGAACATTTTGTGTAACCTCAGATTTTAACTTTTCATCAACCCAGCCTGGTGCTCTTACAATAAACCATTTATCCCAAGGTCGTACGAATGTATGGAATGGAGAATCTTGAGCTGCTTGAGTTCCATCGCGTTGTCCTTCATTAAGAATATCCGCCAACTGAATAATCTTTAGAGCTCCTTGAAAAACTGCATCTACACCATGTATTCGAGCATGATGCCCGTAAGGAAATACTTCT
>CAZTER010000599.1:0-1516 GCA_964612045.1 uncultured Bdellovibrionales bacterium | reverse complement strand
CTGCTCGCTCAGCTAGACAGGCCACTATCGGACTACAGGGCGAAGCACAAGAAGCTATGGCAACTTTAAACACTAAAGCTGCCGGAGCTGCGCAAGACATGGTTGAAGACATGGAGAAGTTCATTAAGTTACTACAACGTGGAAATGAGTTGATGAAACAAAATGAAGAGAAGAATAGACTGGCTCGTGAACAGCTTAAGGCGGCGGAGACAAAGTTTACTACCGACCTTCTTGGAGCGCTCAATTCGCTTACTGAGGCTAGAGTAGGTTAAGTATCTGGCTAAAAGCTACTACCTACTAGATTGAAAGATAAAGATTCAATCTAGTAGGTTTTTTTCATATTAAAGATACCTTTTGATTAGACATCCAGATGTTAGATCCTCTACATCAAGATTCCCGGACTCTCCAAGATAAGGATCTAGAGCTAGGAGAAGGATCTCTTCCTAGCAGAGAAGCCCTTCTAGATACTCGCGAACAACAAACAAAAAAACTACTTTCTCTACTACAATTAGGTAGCGACCAAGAAGCAACTATAATCGGTCCTCTCTTAGAGACATTTGCTACTTTCGAATTTTATACATTAGATGAAGAGGGGAATCCGGAAAACTTTGCGGAAACACCAAAGAACTGTTCATTTCATAATGACGAGCCGTATCTTCCAGTATTTGTATCCTTGGAAGAAGCACAGCAGTTTGTTAGAGAGGCAGGACTTACCACACAAACTGTCGTCATCTCTGGAGCCGAGCTAGCAGCTTTTGCAATCGATAATGAACCACCACTAGGAATTGAGATTGTTAATCAGTCACAATCATTTTTAGTTAGAAATCATGCTTTATGCATGGCGGCATCTTTCATGACATATGCTGATGCTGAATCAGAGCTATATACGAATCAAGCGATTGCAGTATTTAGCGGCGAAGTTCCTAGAAATCTTAAACATCAGGTTGAACTCGCACTTATTAAGTTCTCTGGAATAGATGCAATATATATCGGTGGAAAAGCTGAAGATCCCGATCAACCATTAATTCTTATGATTGGAGATATATCTCTTCAGAAGGTAGATGTAGATGCCGTCTTATTCCATGTCTGCAATGCATCAGGACTTAATACAGAACGTAGAAATATCGTCTGGATATCAAATACAGAGATTAGATCCGAGTTCGATAGATTAGAACTCCCTATAATATTTGAACGAAAGTGATGGCTAAAGGTAAAAACTACCTGGTCTTACTCCTACCCCATCTTGGGACAGGACATCCTTGCAGATTAAGCTCATGCTCCAATGCTCGCCTAGCATAGAGCAAGCGGCTTCCAGCAGTACCTTTTGGAATCTTAAGCAGGTCAGCTACCTCTCCCACAGTATTTAAAGCCTCCCTAGCAGCTAAGATATCCCTAAACTCTTGAGTTAATCTTCCAAGAGAGCCTTCTATCGCCTTAAAGCTCTCAGAAGAGATAGCAGCCCTATCTGGGAGCAGAGTTTTACTATCGACGAAATCTTCAACTGGATCTTCTTTAT
>CAZTER010000598.1:0-1526 GCA_964612045.1 uncultured Bdellovibrionales bacterium | reverse complement strand
TCGGGGCTGAAGTTAAAACTTTAGCCCCGATTTTTTACACATATATAAAATTAATTTTATTACTTAAAGTTAATGAAATTTATTTAATTCTACTTTGTTAATCTCCTATGAATATTCAGGATAAAAAGAGATCCCCAATAAAGTTTTTTAAAGAGTTTCTTGCTCTTGAATCTGCAGGAGGAATACTTCTCTTAGTTGCTACAGCAATTGCCCTTATCCTTGAAAACTCATCTCTATCTGAGATCTATCATCACATCCTCCATCTTCCTCTCTCTTTCTCCCTGGGATCTTTTGAGCTTAAGCACTCACTTTCTCACTGGATTAATGATGGACTCATGGCTCTTTTCTTTCTCCTTGTTGGCTTGGAGTTAAAAAGAGAGCGTGTTTCAGGAGCACTTTCAAATATCTCGCAGGTTTTACTTCCAGCTATAGCGGCATTAGGAGGTATGATTGTTCCTGCTTTATTTTTCTATTCAGTTGTAGCGCATGAACTAAGTTTAGTTAGGGGATGGGCAATTCCGTGTGCAACAGATATTGCATTTGCTCTTGGTATATTGTCTCTTATTGGCAAGGGAGTTCCACTGTCCCTCAAAGTTTTCCTTACGGCATTAGCGATCTTTGACGATCTTGGTGCCATAATAATTATCGCCCTTTTTTATTCATCTTCAGTAGTTATTGAATACTTGGTGTTAGCTTCTCTCGCGTTGATAGCATTATTTTTGCTTAACAAGAGAGGAGTTAAAGCTCTATCTCCTTACCTATTTATAGGTGCGTTCTTATGGTTTTTTGTTTTGAAGTCAGGAGTTCATGCTACTTTAGCAGGAGTCGCCCTTGCTTTGTTCATTCCATATTCTGATTCTTCAGACTCTAATGAAGATAGTTCGCCACTGGAAACTTTAGAGCATGCGCTTCATCCCTGGGTTGCTTTTGGAGTCTTGCCGATCTTTGCGATTGCGAATGCTGGAGTGAACCTTTCGGTGATAAATCTTGAGATACTTTTTGCTCCTGTAACATTAGGTATAACCCTCGGACTATTCTTGGGTAAGCAAATAGGGGTAGTTCTCTTTTGCTATTTTATGTTTATTTTTAAATTAGCAAAATTACCAGAAGGGGCAACAAAACTTCAGTTCTATGGAGTAGCGTTGTTAACTGGAGTTGGATTTACTATGAGTTTATTTGTTGGAATGCTCGCATTCCCCGATCCAACGTTATTAAATGAAGTTAGATTAGGTGTAGTTCTTGGTTCCTTACTCTCTGCTGTGGCAGGGGGCGCCATTCTGTTTATGTCTAATAGGAAAACAGCATGAAGATATTAAGTGCTCTTTTAAGCTTTCTAGGTATCTGCTTTAGCTCTGCACATGCGCAAGAACCTGACATGAAGACCAATTTTTATGATCTTTCAGTTGTTTCTATTGATAATGAACAGATCTCCATGCGTTCTTATGAAGGCAAGGTTGTTTTAATTGTAAACGTAGCTTCTAGATGTGGTTTTACCTCTCAGTACGAAGCTCTAGAGGCGATTTATA
>CAZTER010000597.1:0-1528 GCA_964612045.1 uncultured Bdellovibrionales bacterium | reverse complement strand
CAACGATAACTCCACTAGATCTTGCTTTTGCAATTATATAATTAGCCGCTATATCTCTAATTAGAGTACCAGGAATTAATAGAAGCGGAATGAGGATACATCCCGCAATGATAGCCAGTAATAATCTCTTTCCTTTTAACACGATTGGTAAAGCCTCAATTCTTTGTATTCACAGTATATTAAGCTTCTGCCTCTCCTCTATTTGTGGCACTGTTGTTTGAGGATTTTCTTAAGCTGCTGACATCTAGATCTACCTCTAGTTTGTCACCAAGACGTGATCTTTTAATATCAATTCTAGCTATAATCATAGGCCGAGGACCACGAGCAAGCTCTTTAAGAAATCCTACTAATGCTCCAAGGTCTGCTGTCTTGAATCTAACTGTATGAGTAAGTTGTTCATAAGATCCACCGAAAGGTCTTTCTGGTCCTGGTTTTATGTCGATCTCAGTTTTAGCAACACCAGCCTTTTCTTGTACTAGTTTTTCAAGGAAGGAGAGAGGTCCTTCCTTGAATTCAACCTCTCTGAAACGCTTTTCAACAGCTTCTCTACGTTGTTTTAACTTAAGGTATTTTTCGATTGTGGCAGGAACTAATTTTACCCTTGATTGACTCTCAATAAGGGCCACTTCTGAATTGTTTAATCCATCAATCACAGGCTCTGATAACTTAATAACTAAAGCTATTGCTACGATGACAATACCACCTAAAACTAACCACCGCTCACGTTGAGCAAGCTTATTCCACTGCTCTCGGAGCCTAAGTCCTCCTTTCTCTTTGAGCTGACTAAAAGAGATTGCCATAAGCTATTCCTTTATCCTCATCTCAAAACGATATCCACGACCACCTGGTTTAAATGATGAGCAGGTAGCCAAAGCCTGTTTTCTCAACCCTGCAAACACTTTTTTTCTGTCCAATGCACCTTCTATCTTTTCCAGTGTATCAAAATCTGGAGCGCAGACCTCAATAGATAGCTTCGCTCCAGCAATAGATAGTTTATCTACTGTGGTGTCGTTTAATTGTGGGAAGATCTCTGATAGTTGAGCAATGGCATCGAGTGCAGATCCTGATTCTGCAGAACCTAAGTTTCTTAACTCACTCTCGATCCTCTCAATTTCACGATTCATCTCAGTTAGTTCTGAATTTTTTGTCCAAGGATGATCAGCAGCATATTGTCTAATCTGATCTCCGATCTCATCGTTTATACTTTGTATCTGATGATTTCTAGAGAGGATAACTGTTGCCATTGCGAGCACAGCAGTTACTAATATTCCAAATAGTGGAAGTGCTAAGGATTTAAGACCTCTAAGAACTTCGTTGAGAGGAGGACGATATGCGAACTCTCCAGTTCTAAAATTTAAAGGAGTTTTTCCTTCATTTGAAGATACTGCAAGCGCGCCAAGAGTCGCAAATAGTGTCTGATCAGATATCCCTTCTACCAGAGAATCAAGATCAAAAAACTGTAAATCTAACCCCCTGCTTATTAGAGAGCTACAAAATGTCCTGATCTCATTGTGATCGTTGCCTATAT
>CAZTER010000596.1:0-1528 GCA_964612045.1 uncultured Bdellovibrionales bacterium | reverse complement strand
TGAGACATCGCCTCTACTAATTTCTGCGACGAGATTCCTTCAATCGGATCCTCTCCTGCAGCATAAACATCAGTAACAGCAACAGTATCGGCGTCACCAAAACACTCTAGAAAATCTACGAAACAATCACGTGTCCTAGAATAACGATGAGGTTGAAAGACAACATGCAATTTTCCGAAGTCATGTCCCCATCCACTTCTGACAGCTTGTAAGGTTGCTCGAATTTCAGCTGGATGATGTCCATAATCACTTAAAATAGTGACTCCATTAGACTCACCGACATTCTCAAGTCTTCTCTTCACTCCTTCAAAGCTAGCAAGAGCTTCACTAATAACTTGAGGAGAAAGACCGAACTCAAGGCCAACTGCAAACGCTGCTAGGGAATTTTGTGCTATATGTCTACCTAATACAGGCAACTCAGCTCGGATTAATAGATCAGGTCCATTATACACATCGAAAGAGGTTGAGGTTCGAGTGAACTGAATATTCTCTGCTCTAATCATAGCATCTGGAGCGAATCCATAAGTTACATGACGACGCGCTGTTCTTTTTGCGAGAGATCTTACTCGTGCATCATCTATACAAAGGACCGCTAACCCATAGAAAGGAACTGATTCGACAAACTGTGCAAAGCTCTGTTCAAGATCAACTAGAGAGCTATATGCAGAGAGATGCTCAGAATCTATATTCGTTACGACAGCTACAGTTGGCTTAAGTAAGAGAAAACTACGATCACTCTCATCGCTTTCTGCTACAAGATAGTTTCCTGCTCCCAATTTTCCACCACTACCGATCGATCTAACAACTCCACCGATAACAACTGTCGGATCAAGTTTTCCATGTTCGAGAACAGTAGCTACCATACTAGTAGTGGTAGTCTTCCCGTGTGAACCTGCAACCCCCACTCCATATTTTAGACGCATCAGCTCTGCTAGAACCTCTGCTCTTCTTACAATTGGCAGCCCTCTATTACGAGCTTCCACCAATTCCGGATTGTCTGCCACGACTGCGGATGAATAGACTAGCAGAGAAGCCTCTTTTGGTAAGTTCTCAGTCTTGTGACCAAAGGATATTAACGCACCACGAGATACCAACCTCTGACAAACAGCTGAGTCTTTTAAATCAGATCCACTGACAACAAATCCTAACGACAGCAGGATCTCAGCCAGCCCGGACATTCCAGTGCCACCGATACCAACGAAATGAAAATGAAGGGATTTATTGTACATTTAGCAATCCAATGGAGAAGGATAATATCGTGGCAAAGTATATGATTATCGAGAACAATAATCAAAAATTCTCAACATTTGAGGGATTTATTCGAATTAAACTAACCGCTCACACATGCAAGACCATATTTTTTCAGATATCTGGTTCCCCATCAGAATACAACGTAGGAAAGAAGTGCAATATTACGCGCAAGCGCAGTTTCAAGATGATTAGATTAAGCGAAAGAAAGAATCTAAGGTTTTTAATCCAAGATCTCAGGTCTAGTTACTTCAAAGATAACCTTCCTCTTCCCATTTAC
>CAZTER010000595.1:0-1545 GCA_964612045.1 uncultured Bdellovibrionales bacterium | reverse complement strand
TAGAGCTCTAGAGCTTGCTGCAAAAGGGCTTCGCATCACATCGCCTAATCCAATGGTCGGTGCAGTTATTGTTAGAGATGGTGAGATCGTTGGAGAGGGATATCACAAGCTCTATGGAGGAGATCATGCTGAAGTTGAAGCTTTTAGATCTTTAAAAGATCCGACTTTAGCAGTCGGAGCTACTCTCTATGTTACTCTTGAACCTTGCTGCCATTTTGGAAAAACTCCTCCGTGTTGTGATGAGGTAATAAAGAGAGGGGTAAAAAGAGTAGTTTGTAGCAATCAAGATCCTAATCCAATAGTAGCAGGTAAGGGATTCGATAAACTAAGAGCATCGGGAATTGAAGTAACTCTTGGCATATGTGAAGAGCAAGGAAGGGAAGTTAACAAGAGATTTTTTACCCGCCATAATCTTGCACGTCCTTATGTAATTTTAAAATGGGCCCAGACCTCTGATGGATTTATTGCTCGTAGTGATGGAAGTTCAAAGTGGATTAGCTGTGAAGAGTCTCGAAGATTAGTTCATAGCTGGCGTGCGGAAGAAGACTCAATAATGGTCGGTACGAATACTGTAGTCTGTGATAATCCTGAACTTACTGTTAGAGCAGTTAATGGGCTAAATCCAAAAAGAGTAATTTTAGACCGAAACCTTAGGCTCGCTGAATCCTATAAGGTTTTATCTGATGGCAATCCTACGGTTTTAATTACAGCACAGAAGGATTCTCATATTAGAGCTAAGTCAGTTGAGATAGTAGCAATAGAACCATATGAGTTAACTTATATCTTAAGATATCTAGCGAATCGTGGAATAAACTCAATTTTTGTAGAAGGTGGAGCACAGGTAATCAGGAGTTTTATTGAAGATGATTTATGGGATGAGGCTAGGATATTTTCTGCTGATAAAGTTTCTTTCGGTTCAGGGATTAGCGCTCCTATAATTAAAAGATCTCACAATTTACAGGAAAAAAAGGAGAGGTCTGGAGATGACTCTCTCAGTACAATATTCAATCGAAGTATCTAAGTTCTATTATAACCACATAGCTAAGTTCTTTAGCTCGTATAGTCTGTCAATTTTCTCAAAGTTAGTAAGAGTAATTAGAAATTCTACCTTCTTTAAAGATATTTATAGAACTATCAAAGAATAGTTTGCCTTTAGGGTGATAACTTATGGAGCCAGATTCACCTTGGAAGTTTTGTATAGAGTTAAAATCTTCAGGGTTAATTTCAAAACCAACTTTATCTTTAGTAATTCCTCCTAAAATTCTTATCAAATCATAAGAGAGTGGGGACCTAATAATAGGCAAACTAGAGTACCTAGCTTCAAATTTTTTAATAAAAGTTGACTTAAAGTTCATGCTGACTGCGAAAGGTAATACTATTTTATCCTGAATTGTATTTGGCGGAAGCACATCAAAATATCCAGAGATCTTGTCTGCTGCATTTAAAGAGACTAGATCTCGCGCGATTAGATATAAATCAGGCATGAATAAATGCAGAAATATTAAATCAGGCTTTTTGTTGAGTAACTTGTAAAGTAAAGATTTA
>CAZTER010000594.1:0-1545 GCA_964612045.1 uncultured Bdellovibrionales bacterium | reverse complement strand
TTAGTGATACTCAACGTGAATTAACGCAGCGATTATTTCAGAGGGTCGGTAGAGTAATCGAGATCGAAGAGTCGTTATGTGAAGCCTTTACTGGATTGTCAGCCTCTGGTCCGGCTTATATTTATCTAATTATAGAAGCTCTAGCTGATGGTGGGGTGAGTGTTGGAATCCCAAGAGACTTAGCACTTGAAACTGTTGCTCAAACAGTTCTTGGCGCTGCTATGATGGTTAAGGAGAGTGGACGACATCCCGCTAGTCTTAGAGATGATGTAACCACTCCAGCAGGGTGTACAATCGGCGCTCTTATGATGCTAGAAGATGGAAAGATCCGATCTACGCTTGCGCATGCTGTTGCTGAGGCAACAAGAATAGCTAAAGGGTTAGGGAAGAAGGAGTAGACTCTTCTTTATTAATAACTACTAATTATTTTAAACTGCCTCTAACCTGAAGTTGCCAGTGCGCTTTAGCATGTCTGGATCTTTTGCAAATTCTATTGCCGATGCTGGAGATATCTTTCCTTGTCTAGCTAGGGCAAGAAGAGTGTCATCTAAGGTTGCCATACCAAACTTTCCACCAGATTGTATCGCTGAGTCGATCTGATGAAGATCATTCTTCCTAATTTGATTTGCAATTCCGGGTGTTCCGATAAGAATTTCACATGCAGCAACTCGGGATTGTTGATCTTTAGTCGGAACAAGAGTTTGGTATACGACGCCTTGTAAACTGGCAGCTATCTGGGTGCGAATCCTCGCTTCTCCAGTTCCACCTTCATACATTCCAAGAACTCTATCTATGGCACTCCTAGCACCTCTAGCATGGATAGTAGCTACAACTAAGTGGCCGGTCTCTGCCGCTTGAAGTGCAGCATCAGCTTCTTCTATGTCTCTAATCTCTCCGACCATAATTACGTCTGGTGCAGAGCGCATGGCATTCTTAATTCCTTGAGCAAAGGACGCAACATGGAGTCCTACCTCACTCTGAGATACTAATCCCTCTCTTTTTCGACATGAACTTAGGTTGAATTCAATTGGTGATTCTAATGTGATAACAGAACGCGTGCCCTTTAATATCTCTCCCATTAATGCTGCAATAGTGGTCGATTTACCTGAGCCTGTTGATCCTGCAATAAGAATCAAACCGTTGCGTAACTTTGCAAAGCCTCTGATTACATCACGTTGTTCTTGAAGCATTGAAAGTTCGTCGATTGTTGGAGGGACTGTTGGAATTAATCGAAAGACGGCTTGAATACCATCTTGGGTCTCTCGAGCATGAGCTCTAAATCTTAACTCTCCTAGGGATACAGAAAAATCTACCCAATGGTTTTCATCAAAGAACTTATTTTGTTCAGGACGAAGTAGTCCAGCAACGGCTTGCCTTATTGTTAGATCATCCCAGACACCATCTAATTTTTGAATCTGTCCTCTTACCTTGAACCCAGATTCTCTATCTCCTGGATGGAGGTAGAAATCAGAGGCTCCGTGTGAGGGCATCGCTAGTAGGAATGCATCAACGGATGGGCACCTACTGGCGCCAAGAGTAGTTAGT
>CAZTER010000593.1:0-1548 GCA_964612045.1 uncultured Bdellovibrionales bacterium | reverse complement strand
GCCGCCTAAAAGAGAGTTTAATACAGTGGTGGGCTGTAACTCTTAGCTCTTCGATCATCTTTACAAAGCTACCATCTCTATCTCTACAAGTGAGCGCTTGTAAGCAGACTCTATTAAATAGGCTAACTGCGAATCCAAAACCCAATTGATTTGGGGATAGCCATGCGTTTGTATCACCAGTAAGTCGGTAACTACGCTCTTCGTTACTAAAAAATTTAAGAAGAGACCTTCTAAACTCACCACGAATCTCAATCGTTGCGCGCTCTTTTTTTACCTTTGTTTCGCCTCTCTCTACTGCACTATGTAAGCGATCCAATGCTGAAGTAAGTTTAATGCTCTCAATCCCATAGAATGAGCAGTAGAATCCATGTAAAAGTTCATGCTGTCTTGTTTTTAGAATCTCACTTTCAAGATGTGGTGGAACTAACCTAACTAATGACAATACTCCTGAAGACGAGCTGAAATTTACTCCATAGGTTCGTGGATGATAACGGTTAAAGTCCTCTGGAGAGAGATACACTACAGTTCCCGCAGGATGGAATTCAACCCAAGCCGGCTTATCTAATCTATCAAATTTCGCGATACCGATATCGGTACTAGTAAGTGGATGCGCTCTAAGAGTTGAATATCCAGGAACTAGAGGTGCCTCTTGTGAAGGATTGATATTTAATTTATGCGCGATGTTGGAGACACAACGCATTACATCAATTATCTGTAGCGCTAAGATCGAAGCTGTATAGTGCGACCATTTAGAATTCCATACGACTCCAAGATCTTGTTGGAAAGCAATTTTATAGATCTGTTCTGTAATTTTACCCCAGAGCTTTGAGACTCCCTGATCTTGATATACCGTCATCCAGAGCCGTGGCTCATCAGAGAGCACCACGTCTTCAAGTCTTCGCAATATAAGAGCTAACTGATTTAACCGCCCTTTCCCTGTAACTCGTACAGTTGAAGATCCTTGATTGATTGCTTCTACAACCCTTCCCTGTAGAAGCTCCTTAAGGCTTCTTACAAAATCCTCAATACTCTTCTCTTGCCAACCAAGAAGCTGCTTTGCTTTTGCGCCAAATGGATTAATTAGAATCTCTTTCAGAGTCTGCTCTTCAATCGGCTGCTTAGAATCGCTTTGAAGGATGAGCCTCTCTGTAGAATCAAGTGGGCGTAGTGCTCCAATAGCCGGCAACTTAATCTCGGCTGGACCCTCTCTTTCAGCTACTGAAACAAGCATAACTTACTGTTTACACTTATATATTTTTTGCGAATTGATATATCGACATATATCGATATATTATTCACTAGTGAACGCTTTAAATACTATCAAAGCCATATCAGACCTATCGCGAGTACGGATACTTAATATCCTAGCGAAGGGAGAATTTACTGTTCAAGAGCTCACCGAGGCTCTCGGCTCGGGGCAATCTACCACCAGCCACCACCTTAAGATACTTCAAACGGCTGAGGTTATTGATGCTAGGCGTAGTGGCCCATGGTCTCTTTACGGAATTGCCGATAGGCCAGCTGCTCAATTTGCGCGAAATATTCTTA
>CAZTER010000592.1:0-1553 GCA_964612045.1 uncultured Bdellovibrionales bacterium | reverse complement strand
CTTCCTCTTGAACCTCTCTCTGGCGTTCTTCTATTTTATTTACAACAGGAGCGCTTTCAAAGATCTGACTTGCTATTGAACTTGGTGGAGTAGGGGGAGTAGGTGCTTTTTCCTCTTCATGAAGTTCATTATTAACAACTGGTAATTCTTCAGGTGCAGCAATTTCTGGTTCAATTTTTATACCTGCTTCTGGCTCTGCATAAGCAGCTTCGAGAGAACTTGATGTGTCCTCTTGAATCTCTTGAGGTTCTTCAATTATTTTCGTTACCTCACTCTGAGAGATCTCTTCTTGCTCAACCGCCTCTATCGCTTCTTCAGTCTGAGAGATGGCTACTGGTTCTTCAATCTCAATAGCTCCTGACTTTCCAAGCAATATTGCCTGCAAAAACTCTCTAGCATTTGGATAGCGATCTTCTGAGTTATATCGCAATCCTTTCATAATAGCGGAGGAAACATACAAAGGAACTTCATCTGACAATATGGAGAGGTTTGTAATCTTGCCATCCTTGCGAGCCTCTAATTGCTCCATTAACGGAATATTTGCGAAAGGATGTTGTCCTGAAAGTACTTCGTAAAAGGTAAGAGCTAAGGCATATACATCAGAGCTTTGATCGTATCTCTCGGACTCAAGCACCTCTGGTGCCATGTAATCCATAGTCCCAACTCCGCGTTGTAGATCATCAAGATTTGACAACTCTCCTGGAAGAATAGAAACACCAAAATCTGCTAACCTAATCTCTACATCACTCATCACTAGGATGTTATCTGGCTTGATATCTCGGTGCGTTATACCAGCTCGATGAATTGAAGCGAGAGCTTCAGCAGTTTGAAGAAGGAACCTCTCTCCCTGACTTGGTGATAGCTTACCACCTTTCTTTGTCATGAAAGAACGAAGGTCAGACTCAGATGCAAAATCCATCGCTAGGTATGATAGCGTTCCAACAGAATGATAATCTTGTAATCCGATTACATAGCGATGCTTTGCTGAGATCATCGCTAAAGCTTCTTTTCTAAGTCTATCGCTCTGGCTAATTCCTGACTTATCAGGTGTTAAAACTTTAAGTGCAATATCAGTAGTAGGAGGAGTAACATGACGAGCATGATAAACTACACTACAAGGTCCTCGCCCAACAATTCCGACGATCTCATAGCGACCGTCAAATATCTTTTTTGTCTTACCCTCTTGAACCATCGGTAGAAAACTCCGTAACCATGCCCGAAAATTGGGCCGTACACTTTACTAATCCATATGGATAGGTCAATTGATTCACCTAAATGAGATAAGCCTCTAAAGTTACGAAAGAATCAGGGATTCAGTTAGAGAGTTTAAGGGTCGCTGACGGAAACTCGTAGTAAAATTGGCCTCTAATCGCGGCTAAGTAATTAGAACCAGGTGGGGAATCTTTTTATAGTTACCGAATCATTATTCGACATCTTTAAAGGTTCCGCCTAGGTAAGTACGCAATCTCATATCACGCTTACTACCTCCGTCCTTTTCAATCTCAAGATTACCACTAACTCCATGGTATTTACCCCTGATATATATAGATCTC
>CAZTER010000591.1:0-1565 GCA_964612045.1 uncultured Bdellovibrionales bacterium | reverse complement strand
ATTAATGATGCTTTCTTTAAATGGGTTCCACTGGAGTTCGCCTCACAGGAATAGAGGCATTTCGTACGTACCTTTATAACTTTAAGAAAGATATTGATTAGCTGCCCTAACAGTGTAATTTCATTCTCTGTAGATCAACCTTCTCTAGGTTAGTTCTTTCTGATTTATCTTATTTTAATACTCCGATAAGTATGGAACAGGCTCACATTAATACGGTAGCGACAGCGACGACCCCTGATGGAGAGCTCAACTCGCTGACACCACCGACAGGAAAGTCCTGGAGGCAATTAGCTACAACTGCTGTTGTTGTTCTTCTAGCTGCTGGAGGATTATCTATTCCAACTAGTAGATTTATCGCTGACTACAATAGCGAAGAGCAAAAACTTTCCCGTTTATTACAACGAACAGACCTGCCTCTTACAAGTCCAGTGCTAGATAAAAAATATGCAGAGCTCGAGCCTTCAACAGCAGCAATTTTTGCTGGCTTTGCATACTATAAAGATGAGGATTTTTTTGTTCAGGGGAATTTCTCTCCAATTTATGGTTCTATTCTTAAACTATTAGCCTCTGATAATTATCCATCAAAAAATAACGACCCGGCACTTGACCTAGATGGTGGTCGAGAGGAATGGGGTAAACTTGTATTCGGTTATACTCCTCAGTGTCGTCCAAATTGCGCTTTCAAAATGTTAATGAGGCACTCACTACTATTTGATAATAATCGCCCCCCGATAGATCAATTAACGGAAGAACATGGTGCTGATTCTGAAGTTGTAAAAGCAGCAAAGCACTTAAAACCAATCCCTTATGAGAAACAGTACTTAAACGAACTAACAGACCTCTGCCTAACTGCTATAGTGAAGGAAGCCGCAGTAGATGGAAATGATAAGCAGAATCTCTTTGCTAGAAGGCTTGAAACAGCCCTACAAGATGAAGCAAAGGATAAAGGATTGAAACAGATTGAGAACTTTTTTAACAATCTAGATCTTGCAGATCGTTTACCACCACAAAGGTTTGTAGATTTCATCAAAGAAACAGGGTTAGACCAATCTACTAGACTTAGAGCTCTTTTAGAAAAAAGAGCTAAAGAATCCTCCTTACATGCAAAGATTGTAGAAGCACTTCCTCCTATTACAGAGGCTGTTCAACCACTTCCTTGGTCAGAGATTGTAAGACCGCTCGTAAGAAATAAAGCAGATCAAGATCTTGAGAGATTTAAACTCATGCTCGACCAAATTATGGAATCTTTGGACCAATTTGATCAAGACGATCAAAATCATCCACTGCCGTAGTATAAGAGAGAGATTGCACCTATGCAGATTGTTACTAGCCATGAGCAGGACAATAGAACAACAATCTCTGGTCTGAGAACTTTGTCTGACAAGCTATCATCAGCAAGTAGGGTTTTAATTATTGGAGTTGGTGGTGGCGGTGATGCAATATCATCACTAATGATGCTCCCTCACCTAAATCGTGATTTTAACTTTCAACCAGATCATATTCAGGTAGCAGCAATGCTCCCAGACGTTCTTACCTATTCTGGATTAAAACCAATAATTGAAGAG
>CAZTER010000590.1:0-1573 GCA_964612045.1 uncultured Bdellovibrionales bacterium | reverse complement strand
CTGCTTTAAGTGCGTTAACAGATCTGTTTAGTGGTTCTCCATCTAAAGAGATGCAGGTGATTGCTATTACTGGCACCAATGGGAAGACTACTACAAATTGGTTGATTCATGGGGCATTAGAGCGAATAAAAAGATCGGCCATTCGGATCGGAACTTTAGGGGCCTACTCTAAAGATGTCGTTGATGATCCAGATACATTAACGACTCCTGACTCGGGAGCGATTCATAACTACCTTGCAAAGTCTCTAAGTAAGGGGGTTAAATTTGCTGTTCTGGAGGCATCTAGCCATGCATTGGAACAATGTAGAATCGATCATGTTAGGCCAAATGTTGGAGTCTTTACTAACCTAACCAGAGATCATCTCGACTATCATAAAGATATGGAGAGCTACTTTAGAGCGAAGAGTAGATTATTTGATCTAGTTAAAGACAGTGGAAAATCTTCAAATGCTGCCGTCATTAATATCGATGATGAATATGGAGTAAGATTAGCTCAAACTATGGACAGATCCATAGAGCTCTATAGCTTTGGCTCGAGTCCAGATGCTCGGGCTCGTCTGATTGAATTTAGACAAAGTTCAGCAGGTGGTTCTACCTTAGATTTTATCCTTGATAAATCTAGTTATAAGATCGAGTCGCCCCTGATAGGCCTTTATAATGGGTATAATCTTTTAGCAGCCTTTTGCTCTTTAGTTGGACTTGGAGTCTCAATTGAGGAAGCTATTTCTGGTCTCAGTAATCTAGCCGGTGCTCCAGGAAGATTGGAGTTTGTTAATGGTCCTAACTGTGCAGTTTTTGTCGATTATGCACATACGCCAGATGCTCTTCAGAGAGCGTTAGAGGCTTTGCGCCCAATTACAATTGGCAATTTATGGGTAGTGTTTGGTTGTGGTGGAGATCGAGATCGTGGCAAGCGACCATTGATGGGTGAGGTTGCCGGGCGATTAGCAGATAGAGTCGTTGTTACAAGCGACAATCCTAGAAGTGAACAACCTGAGCGAATTATAGAAGATATTTTGTCGTCAGGAGTGCTCCCTGCTTATGTTGAGATTGATCGTAGAGTAGCGATTGAGTTGGCAGTATCAAAAGCAGAGAAAGACGATATAGTTTTGATTGCTGGCAAGGGGCATGAAGATTACCAGATTATTGGTGGAGAGAAATTGCCTTTTTCAGATCGTGAAGTTGTTTTGAGTGTTACTGGAGGTCGTTCGTGAGTTTGAGAATTGGAAGGGAAGAGCTTAGTGAGGTAGTTAGTGGTCAGATAGTAGAGAGTAAGGAACGGCTCACATCTATCGGGGTAGTTTTTAGCTCTGCAGAGATAAAGGGTGGAGAGTTATTTGTCGCATTGAAGGGCGAATCCACTCACGGACATAAGTTTCTTGCTGATGCTTTTGCTAAAGGAGCGTCCTTATGGTTAGTCGAAGATCTCTCTCTCCTTGATAATCCGGACTATGGTAATCGTCTAGTTTATGTTCCAGACACATTAATAGCATTCTCTGAGCTTGCTAAGTGGTGGCGCAAAACTTTAGGTGTTCCAGTTGTGAATGTATCCAGCAGATACGGCTCGGTTAAC
>CAZTER010000589.1:0-1573 GCA_964612045.1 uncultured Bdellovibrionales bacterium | reverse complement strand
CATCTCGAATTAATAGGTCTTTTGAAAATTTTCCGACTAAATCTCTCAGTTCTAAATCCAAGAAAGGAGGACGCCCTTCTACAGCATGTGCCATCTCAGTGCCATCACTTAAAACTCTTAGAATATATCCGGATAAAGCAACCTTGTTCCACAACTCTACAGAGGCATCCAAGGAGAAGAACTCCTCTTCAGAGGAATTTTTCAAGTCACAGTCAAACACTGAGAGGAGAGGTTGCGATTCATAAGCAACGCCAAGAACTGAACGAAAACTCTCCCAAGCATCATACTTAGCGCGCAAAAAGCTAGGTAAACGATCACGCTTTTCATTATAAGAACGCTTCGCCACCATCAAATGCGCGTTCAAGATGTTATTGGCTCGAATGCTTTCATAGCTTTCTTTTTTAAGTAAGCCAGAAGGATCTCCGGAAGCTAATAAATCCTGCTTAAAATGTGGATAGCCAAGAAAAAGCTCATCTGCTCCTTCCCCTGTAAGTATCACCTTAAATCCGGCAGCTCGAACCTGTTCAAACATTATATACTTAGCAGAGAGATGCCCATTTACGGTTAGTCCCCCGGCTGCAAAAACTGCTTCAGGAAGTGCTCGTAGAAGAATTTCATCATCAACCTCGATGACATGCAACTTAGCACCACTTTGTTTGAGGTAACTTTCTACAGCACTAAGCTCATCATATGGAGAGTTGGGGAAAGATACAGAGAAACAATCTGGTGGAGATCCCTTAATATTAGTCGCTAACTGAAAAATTGAAGAGGAATCTATCCCTCCACTCAAACAACATGCGTATGGAGAATCAATATCAGTGCGCAACCTAACACTCTCTTCAAGGGCCTCTCTACAGCTTGAGACCGCTTCTGAGACCTGAGTAATCTCACCATGATTTATAGAGTAGCCAGCTTTATATGTATAAGTTTTTATATCTACTTTACCTTGCTGACATACCAGCATCCTCCCCGGCGGAAGTTGATTAATCCCATCAAACAAAGTGCCAGTAATTGGCATATAACTAAATAGAGCGATTGCTCTCAATGATTTTTGGCACCAACTAGCAGGATGCCCTAACTGCAAAATTGCTTTGGCCTGTGACGCGATGAGAATCTGAGAGCCATGGTGAGAGAATACAAGAGGCTTTATACCAAAAAGATCCCTTGCAGCGACTAAAAGATTACGCTTTTGATCAAAAACTATAATTGCAAATTCACCTCGTAAATATGAGAAAAGTTCTAGGCCAACCTCCTCATATAAGTGAACCACTACCTCACTATCAGATCTGCTGAAAAATATATGTCCTTTCTTTTCTAGATCAGATCTCAACTCTTTATAATTATAGATCTCGCCGTTAACGACGGCCTTTACCATTCCATCTTCGCTTGAGATAGGCTGATATCCGAACTCCGGATCATTAATACTTAATCTTGTATGCGCTAAGTAAAACTGGTTATCTTCACTACACCAAACGGCCTCTCCATCTGGACCACGAGATCTCAATGTCCCCACAGCCTTCCAAACCATCGACTCATTCAGCGTAAAGCTTGGATCGTAAGCAGCGAGAACACC
>CAZTER010000588.1:0-1575 GCA_964612045.1 uncultured Bdellovibrionales bacterium | reverse complement strand
GATCTTTGCGTGAACCTTAACGGTGTCACCAACTTTGAAATCTGGAATGTTAGTTTTGATCTGTGAATTCTCGACGATCTTTCTTAGTGCAGATAATCGGATCTCCTGAGATCCCTTTGATGTGTTTTCAGATACGTTTGCTTCGCTCATATAGATCCTTCATATCCCGTATTTACAGGCGAGTAGGTCGGCTATAGTATGAAAAAAACTGGGTAGATTCAAGCTTAGGGCGGGAAGTTTAGTAATAATGAAGCGTAAATCTTTAAAGAAAGTAGTTAGAAAGAGCACTTGGGATCCACAAAAAGATAGTATCTTTAAGGAGTTAAGTGGCTTATTGCTGTCTGCAGGAATATCCGTCAGAAGAGAGGATCTTAAGCAGGGGCACGGATGGCGTGTCATGAGCGGTTCATGCCGCGTAGAAGGAACTCCATACATCTTCGTTGATAAGAAGCTATCTCAGGATGATCAGATTACATTTTTAGCCCAAAAGATCGTAGCAAATGGGGTCACTGTTCCTGGAGAAAAAATAGAGCTTTTTCCGGAGCGTGTTAGAGGTATTTTAGGCGAGCGAAAAGCAGCTTAAGTCTTTAGTTATCTAATCCATCTTAACTACCCAGGGGTTTATCCTCGAAATTAATGTCTTTCGCATATACATTGTGGACTAAAGTCCACGCTCCATAGGGATTGTTAGCCTATGAGCGATTGCGAAATGATAGGCGATGCTGAAGTGCTAAGAGATTTCGTCGGAGGCTTGATGTCGGTGTTAGCCTTAAGGGGGTAAATTATTTTTAACTTCTGCTCCTTTTGTTTGCCTTTGTCATATGTGCATGGTACATGTAAGGGTTCGCCTCCTCTCCATTTCTTCAAAGGATTCAATAAGTTATGATAAGCTCTCTGCTTGGAATGTTTTCTAATGACCTAGCGATCGATCTTGGTACTGCAAACACTTTAATCTATGTAAAAGGGCTTGGAATCGTCTGTAATGAACCATCGGTTGTTGCTGTGCAAAATGATGGTTCAGGTCGAAGGAAGGTAGTTGCTGTCGGAGCAGAAGCTAAGAGTATGTTGGGGCGTACCCCAGAGAGTATTAGTGCTATTCGCCCATTACGAGATGGTGTTATCGCAGATTTCGATATTACAGAAGAGATGCTCAGACGATTAATTCGCAAGGTTCAGAATAGAAGAGCCTTGGTTCGTCCAAGAATAATTATCTGTGTGCCTCATGGAATCACAGAAGTAGAGAAGCGAGCTGTTAGAGAATCAGCAGAGTCAGCAGGTGCCAGAGAAGTTTACTTAATCGAAGAGCCTATGGCAGCAGCAATCGGAGCTGGTCTACCGATTACTGAGGCTTGTGGCAGTATGATCCTTGATATTGGTGGCGGAACTGCAGAGATCGCAGTTATCTCTCTAAAAGGCATCGTCTATTCTCAGTCTATCCGTGTTGGTGGAGACAAGATGGATGAGGCTATCAGTAACTATATTAAGCGTCGTTATAATGTTCTTATCGGTGAGCGAACAGCTGAGCAGATAAAAATTGCAGTTGGATCGGCTCTCCCAACTGGTGAAGATCTTAGT
>CAZTER010000587.1:0-1582 GCA_964612045.1 uncultured Bdellovibrionales bacterium | reverse complement strand
TAATCGCGCCATTCCTTTGGTTGGGATATCCATCGATCTGGTATGTCTTGGGAATTCAGATCTTTAATGGATTTGTCTGGGCTGGATTTAACTTAGCTTCAACTACGTTCATCTTTGATGCCGTATCTCCAGCTAAGAGAGCACGCTGCACAGCATACCAAGCTACAGTTCAAGGAACGCTCGTCCTAATTACTGCGACTGCTGGTGGAATTATCGTTCAACACCTCCCTAGTAGTGTTACCTTGATGAATCTTACGTGGCATCCATATTCACCACTTTATCTTTTATTTATTATCTCAGGATTACTAAGGGGAGTTTCGTCTCTTGTTCTTTTACCGAGATTTAATGAAGTAAAAGAAGTAAAGCAGATTAAGCATACGGATCTTATCTTTAAGATCGCTACATTTCGACCGATATCTGGAGTTACATTTTCAATCTTTTCTGAATCTCGCAAACGAAAATCGAATAGATAAGTTATCTATATTAATTTAAGAGTTGTTGCAGTTAATTATTAAAGACTAATCATCATCAAAATCATCTGGTGAGATGATTTCAGTAACTCTTATACCGAATCGATCGTTGACGATTACAGCTTCACCTCGAGCCACTAACTTGCCATTGACTCTGATATCAAGAGGCTCTCCAGCCATCTTATCTAATTCAACGACACTGCCCTTGGATAAAGAAAGAACTCTTTTCACGGTGATACTCGAACGTGCAAACTCAACAGAGACGCCCATTGAAACGTCCTGTAAAAAGTCTAGATTCTGTTTGCCGTCAGTATCAGCCATATAAGTAATAAAAAATTATGAGATTACTACTTATCTTTTGATGCAGCTGAGCAAGCTAAAGGAGTTGCTAATTTGAAAGCATCAAATTACAAAATAATAGCTAATAATATTAGCTGGTTACCTAGTACCGAAGAGAGCAGTCCCGATTCTTACCATTGTAGCACCCTCCTCAATTCCAATTTCATAGTCCCCTGACATGCCCATACTTAGATCAAAGGCATTAGGGTTAATAACAGAGTTGAAAAAACTAGCACTCCGGATCTCATCATAAAGCGCACGCATTGCTCGGTAATCTTCTCGCACTAGATTGAGGTCATCATAGTTCTCAGTAATAGTCATCAATCCACACCAAGAAATATGTGAGCATATTGGCAATTGATCTGAGGCCAACCTTCTTAACTCTTCTATACTCATCCCACTCTTTGCTGGATCGTTAGAGATATTAACTTGAAAAAAGACTCTCTGCTTTTTTCCGATCTTTAAACCCTCTTTTTGTATAGCAAGAAGTAGTCGCTCTGAATCAACACCCTCTATAACATCAAATAGCTCAACAGCTCGCTTTGCTTTATTTCGTTGAAGGTGACCAATTAGGTGAGATTCATAATCTCCCTGATTTGTTAATTGCGCTTTATGCTCTTCATATTCCTGTACATAGTTATCTCCAATTATTGGAGATATGCCATTTTTTTTTGCTAGCTCAATATATTCAAGAACTACCTCTGCTGGCTGCTTTTTTACTGCTGCTACTAACTTAACTTCCTTAGATTTGAATGAAGACCTCTCTCGTGCTG
>CAZTER010000586.1:0-1583 GCA_964612045.1 uncultured Bdellovibrionales bacterium | reverse complement strand
CTGTCATCACCGGTCCTATCGCCAAACCATCTAACCCATCTGTTAAATTAACTGCATTGGAGCTTCCAACTACGACTAACATTACAAATGGGATAAAGAGGACACCGAGCACAATTCCTGAGTCCTTCATGAAAGGAATCTCTAGCGTCGTATTAAATCCGAATATCATCAGAACAATGGCGGCAACTCCTGCAATGCCGAACTGCCACAACATCTTCTCGCGTTCAGAGAGTCCCTTAGAATTCTGCTGAGTTACCTTTCTCCAATCATCTATAAATCCTAATGCTGCATAAGCTGCAGTTACGATTATAGTTAACCACACATATAGATTTGTAAGATCACAGAATAGTAATGCAGAGATTAAAATCCCAAGGACAACAACAGAACCACCCATCGTAGGGGTTCCACTCTTTGCCGATATATGGCTCTGCGGTCCATCACTTCGAATAGGTTGACCTTTCACTCCTCGATTCCTCAACCACTTGATGAAGATTGGTTGCAAGATCAAGACAAATAGAAAAGCAAAGAGAAAGGCGACCATTCCTCTAAATGTCTGGTAACGAAAAACATTTAACCAGGAAAAATCTTCGCGAAGCGCATTAAAAAGATGATAAAGCAATTTTAACTCCCAGAATCACAACAAGAGAACCTATTTTTAACATCGCTCTAGTTTCCTTCGAGTATACGAACTGTGCGATCTAACCCTACCCCTCTCGACCCTTTAACTAGCAGAATATCAAAATCAATCTTCCTGACAATATGAGCTGCAACTTCTGCATTTTCTGCATGAATAGCAGATATTCCTGCCTGTTTGGCGATCTCTACATACTCCTTAGCCATAGCTCCTACCCCAACAAGGAAGCTCGGTCCAAGCCTTACGATCTCCCGCCCTACCTCTTGGTGATACTGAACAGCAAAGTCACCAAGCTCAAACATCTCTCCAAAAACACACCCGATCTTAGCTCCCTGTTTTTTTAAATCGATGCCTAACTCTACTAAACCACGCATAGAAGCTGGATTAGCATTATATGAGTCATCAACAATCTTCTTTCCTCCAGCGATCTCTTTTAAATTCAATCGCATCAATGGCGCCTTAAAGCTCTGCAATCCTTTGACTAAAAGGTCTAATGGAAAATCAGGGAATAAAGTAAGAACTCCAGTAACTGCGGCCATTACATTTGTTGCATTATGTTTCCCAACTGCGCTCATCTCAGCTTTAATGATCTGCTCCTGCTCACTATGTCGCAAGATAAGCTCAATAGTAATTCCATCAAAACCTCGCGACTCAACGCTCTTCAGAGAAACTATCGAACTATTGCCAGAGCCAAACTGCTTTACTGCTATATTGTGATCTTTTGGAGCTCGCTCGGCCAGCAATGAATCATCACCGTTAATAATTAGAGTACCACCAGCTACTAATCCTTTAGAGATAGATAGCTTCTCATCTACTATAGCTTCCAACGAGCCCATATGGCCGATATGAGCCGGAGCAACATGCGTTACTATCGCAACATTAGGTTCACCAATCTTTGATAACGGAGCTAATTCTCCTGGATGATTCATTCCCATCTCAAGAACCATCC
>CAZTER010000585.1:0-1586 GCA_964612045.1 uncultured Bdellovibrionales bacterium | reverse complement strand
TTCCTCAAACTACGATCATCAAAGGAGATGCCCTTAGAGTTGAAATATCGGCAGCGTCAATACTTGCAAAGACCTACCGAGATAAACTTATGAAAACTCTGGATAATAAATATCCTGGATATGGATTTGAAAGACATGCTGGTTATCCAACCAGCTCACACCGTGAAGCGATTGCTAAGCTAGGCCCAAGCTCAGTGCATCGTATAGACTTTGCTGGAGTGAAGGAGTTCATTGTAAAGAAATCATGCGATGCAACCTTAGTGTCTGAACTGCAATTAGCAAATTCTTAACTTCATTAACCAATAGTTTCTGTCGCCCTTAAAAAGGCCTCCAAAAATGTCCTTCGCTCTTCAGCACTACAATTATTATTTAACTTATCTATAAGTCTAACTCGCCAATAATTCGAATCTAAACTAGAAAGGTCTTTAGCATCTTCATGAAAAATAATTTTAGATGCCTCAAGATTAAGCCCCTTATTCAATCCTAGAACCTCCCTCTCCGAAGAGTCTCCAGAATTTAGATCTCTCACTAAAGCATCTAACCCTTGGCGACCCCACTTTATAGCAACCACATTCATTACAATATTAAGGCGCGAAGGATCTCCATTATATTGAAGTTCATTAAGATAAAATAGAGAAACAACTCCCTCTCTATCAAGAACAATACCGCCGATCGTAGCGATCCCATCTCTATGTTGATTTTTGAAGATTGAAATAGCACCAAAACCTGGAACAACAAAATCAAATAGGCTAGAAATTGAAACATCTTGGAAATCCGTATTAGATGTCCAGGTTGCACATGGAGTGACAGCCCCCTGCACATGCTTAGTAAAAAGATAAGCTCTATGTGCATCAGAAGAAAACGCATCGTTAAACACACGCAATGCACCATCACTGGCTCTATTAAAATCACCGATCAAGAGAGAGAAAAAGCTCTTCCTTTTTATTAATGGGTTATCTAGTGAGGACTCTACCATCCTTACTGTTCGGTTAGGCTCTAACTCACTGCAATTAATTTCAGATCGCCCAATCTCCTTATACAGAAGAATCTTACGGGCCATCTCCTCAAAGGCAGCAGGATTTATGAAGTGACCATCTCCACGAGCGATTAGTAACCCGACCTTACCATCTTCGCGAATAACGATCCCAGTTCTCTGCAAAATTGGAGTAGCAATTGTGCTAGAACTTGAGCTACCGATACATGTTTCTCTGATGAGCGCGAATAAGGCTCGCTGTCCTGCGCAGAAACTCTCATTAGATGTATTTGAAACTAATTCATATGAGCCATTATTTGAGAATCGGCCAACTTCAGGATCTCTTGGAGCAAACACTGGGGGCAAATGAAGATCTTGAATCCAACGCGACCCAATAATTGGAGGACTTTTAATAGACGCATCACTAGCCCTTAAGCGAGGGGGAAAACTTGCTTGTAATGGACTATTAAGATTAACTGTACCGACACTTAACCCACTCTGGGTTGATTCCTGATCTACTGTTAACTCCATACTACCTCTCGAGAATTGATCTCAGAAGGTTAGTTACTAACTAACGATGGGTCAACAAAAAAGTATCTCATCACTAAAATAG
>CAZTER010000584.1:0-1588 GCA_964612045.1 uncultured Bdellovibrionales bacterium | reverse complement strand
CTTAGCTAGCGTAATTGGCGCGAGTCATTCGATGGATATTCCAGCTCGCGCTAATTTAGCGAGAAAACTTAGGGAAGATCTATTTAATAATGGATATGGAATTACCCTTAGCAAGATACTAGAAGCAGTATCAGAGCAATTTGATAAGAGGACACTCAGAAGAGCTAAGCAGCTAGTAGAGCTTGGATTTGAGTTTGATCTAAGACGAGGAGTTCGTGTTTCTGAATTTATAGAGCTACTAGAAGATACAAAACTTGAAGATCCAAACATGTCTCGGATTCGAGTAATGACTGTTCATCAATCAAAGGGGCTTGAGTTCGAATATGTCATTCTTCCAGAGATAGATTATCAATTAGATCAAAACAGACCTGGATTATTAATATCTAGAAAGGATCCATTAGGTCCGCCAACAACTATTTCTTGGACACCACAAGCTTGCTTTAAAGAGTTTTTTCCAGAAATAGAGGAAGCAGCGTCTCTCGTCCGCTCAAGCAAACTAACTGAGGAGTTAAATCTCTTCTATGTTGCAATAACAAGAGCAAAAAGATCTATTTTACTGATATCAAGCTCTTCTGAAAATGAGCGAAGAACTATTAATGCTGCGGCGCTTACCAGAGCTGCAATAGATCCTAACTGTATTTTGCAGCAAGAGGTCGATTATCAGAATTTATTTACAGTCTCATCAGAGGCTAAAAATAACACACTTCATAATAAAGAATCTTCTAATGATCTTATCGTAGGTATCACAAGAAAGAAGAGACTCGGCGCTCCGATAGTTGAACTAAAAAAACCATCAGAAGGAAAGACTGAGGCACTTCGTCTTAGCATTATCTCCGAAGGAGAGATGAAAGCTAAAAAGAGAGGCGTCGCACTACATTTACTGTTTCAATCTATAGAATGGTTAGATGATGAAGTAGTAAAAAAGCTCAGTCAGGTTGCATTAGATGAAGTGGGAATTTCCCATGAGGAAGAGCTAGTATTACGTAAAGAATTCGATCAGATTATAAAAATACCGCAGATAATGGATCTATTTAAAGAGGAACTTTATAAGAAAAGCTCCGTTAATATTAAAGTCGAAAGAGAACTTCCTGTTACTCAGTTAATTGACGATCAGTTAATCTCTGGAATTGTGGATCGCTTAGTAATAACCCTAGATCAAGATGGAAAACCTATTAAGGCTCACTTAATAGATTTTAAAAGTGATAAGTGCACTCCTCAAGGGATTCATGATTTAGTCGATAAATACCGCGGACAGCTTTCACGCTACGTTGCCGCTGTGAGCGCTATCTATGGTATAGCTATATCTGACATAAAAGCATCGATTGCATTTGTAACTCCAGGGCTAATTTACGAGGTCACATGATTGAGATTCCATACGAAAGATTATCTCCAGAGATATTAAGAGCTGTAATCGAAGAGTTTATTTTAAGAGAAGGGACAGACTACGGCCTATTAGAATACTCACTAGATGATAAAGTCTCTCAGGTTGAAAAGCAGTTAAAGCATGGCAAAGCTGTAATTATGTTTGATGAAGAAAGCGAGAGTTGTACTCTATTAGTAAAAAACAGCTCCTTCTAAATGCAAGACT
>CAZTER010000583.1:0-1589 GCA_964612045.1 uncultured Bdellovibrionales bacterium | reverse complement strand
TAATAAGAACGACTGAATATCTGTTCCCAGTGGCATTGTGACACCTAAAGAGTGTCCTGTAGAAAAAATAAGTCTTAGGATCAAGCTTCCAGTTAGAGCTCCCATTATTTGTGCGGAAATATACGGGAGAACATTATACCAAGAAAATTTTTGTGAAATAGCAAAAGCTACAGTGACTGCAGGATTAAAATGAGCACCAGATATATCGCCTAATGTATAAATCATCGTCATGATAATGAGGCCAAATGTCAGAGCAACACCTACATGGGTAACTGTTCCATGAGTTATTTCGTTTATGATAACCGCTCCAGTTCCTGCAAAAACTAAAGCAAATGTTCCGAAGAATTCTGCAAACAGTACTTTCCTCATTTAAGGTAAGCCTGTTGGAAGGGTTTCGATCAGTGCTCTTATTTCGTCTCTTACTCTTCGATAGTGGGTTAAAGCTTCCTCTTCCGAACGCGCATTTTCAGCTAGCATAGGTGGATCATCGAAACCAACATGAATTTTTTTGGTTGTTCCCGGTATAATAGGGCAGGACTCCTTTGCTGAGTTACAGACTGTAATAATGTAATCAAAATCTTGTCCAGCGAGGGCATCGATATGCTTTGATGTTTGAGTCGAAATGTCGATGCCAACTTCTGCCATCACTTTTATCGCCATTGGATTTAAGGCTTGAGGTTTAGTTCCAGCAGAGAAGGCATTGATGGTATCTACCTTAAGAAATTTCGTCCAACCTTCAGCCATCTGGCTTCTACAGGAATTGCCAGTACATAGGAATAAGATGTTTTTTCTCTGATTGGTCATACTACTTTTCGCCTTTTCTTCCTACTTTGAAGTAACTTACTTTTGCTATGGTGTTCAAATGCGTTAGCAAGGTCTCTGAAGATTTTAGATAGGTCTTCAAATTTTACAGAATAAAAGACAGTACGACCCGTTTTCTGTGATTCTAGAACTCCTGCTGCTTCTAGAATTGAAAGGTGGCGAGATACAACTGATAAATCAACTGCACAGCACTCAGCTATCTCGCTGACTGAGCAAGCTCTGCCACATTTAGATAAGCAAGAGAGGAGAAGATTTCTTGTGTCATCTGACAGTGCTTTAAAGAGTTCAGTGACTAATAAATTATCAAGAGCAGCTACAATGTTTGCGGCTTCTTTAGGAGTACAGATACACTTGTTTATTTGTGCCATTATGCAAGTATAACACTCGGTTATTACCGAATGCAAATAGTATTCAGAAGCTATTAATAAATATGATAATAATATTGTTAATATTACTTTTTAGGTAAAAAGATGGCGGGCAGATGAAAAATTTAAACTATCTCACCTAAGCTGCGATCCGATCGTTATAAGCCTCGTAATGTAACAGAATATTAGTACTGTCGTTGAACAGTTGGACTTTAGAGGTAATATTAAAAATGCTACCTAAGCATCTCTCAAATTCATTTTGCTCAAAATATATCTGATTACCAACAACCTTAGTTTGAGTTTCTGAGGTCACCCAAACTACAATTGATAAAAATCCACCATTTTTTAAAGCTCTTTGGTACTCTAATAGAGCAGCATTGTAATTGCTAACATGATCGATAG
>CAZTER010000582.1:0-1603 GCA_964612045.1 uncultured Bdellovibrionales bacterium | reverse complement strand
GAAAGGATCTTAACTTCTTAAGCAAAGTTGGAGCTGAAGTAATACTGGAAACATGCTCTTCAAAATTGGAGTTAATGACGGCTCGATGAGCAAGAGGAAATAGTCCTCGTCGCGAGTAGATATTATATCGTCCTTTGTAACCCCTACTTTCCATATCAAGAATTACATCAATCGCTGTAAGGCTAGATCCAAGAACCGCGATTGCTGGAGAATTCAAGGCTCTTTCTAGATCTTCGTTACTCCATGGATTTAATAATGCTCCGTTGAATCCTCTATCCTTTAGCGAGTTCCCCAAAGCTAACACGACGAAACGCCCAAGATGTGAGTGATCTTCTCCTAGAGAGACAGAGAAGAGGTTTTCTTCGATCTTAATATTTGAGACATCTCCACCAATAAATGTAAGTTCGATATTGGATTGTCCTGAAATCTTGTCGCAGTGATGATCAAGATATTCGCGGTACACAGAGCGAGGGATAAAGCTCTCTGGGCTAAATTCCGGATGAGTAGATCTTAGAAAGGTTACAAAATCATCAGCAAGGTCGCAGTCGATACTCATCTTGCTAGCTGGTACATTCAAGATCTGAGCTGAAGAAGCTGTGTTGTAAGCAATTCCTCCGATGTCAGCACGACTATCAATTATCAATACACGTGCACGTTCTGAAACTAACTTAGAAAGGTTATAAAGAGTTGCGATTCCGCTTAAGCCAGCGCCTATTATAATTACATCATACATACGGGATGAGCTTATAATGTTCGCCAAGAAGAATAAATATGGCGAATTAAAAGGGATTCAGCTCTTTGCTTAGCGCGGATCTGCTGCCGGAGAGGATAGCGCGATTCTAGCCTGCACATACCCGAAAAGCCTCTCGTATCCTGCAAAGTAGGTCTCTTCTTCTGAAAAGATCTCCATATTAGACAATGGTGGTGAATAGCAGTGGAGAGTAACAAGATCTCGTCCTGGTTCTTCAAAATTGGCCATTATATGGGTATCTTCATCAAAGGAAGCTACTACCTCTCCCTCTTCTACGTGGGTTACTGCACTTGGAATATAGCTACCTGAACCAGAAAGGCTATAAGCGATCTCAGTGGCTTTTCCTGAAATAACTTTCACGGCACAGGCTGATCCTTTGTGGTTATGGATTGGGGTCATCTGCCCGGAATGCCACGATATCAGGACAACTTCAATCGCAGGATTACGCATTAATACATTTCTACAATAGCTATGGTCATTAAACCGCGCCTCCTCAGGAATATCTCCTAGTCGAGTCTGTAAGGAATTGAGTAGCTCTTTTAGCTCTTCAGGGGACAAAGGCTCTGAAAGAGTTTCAGCAAATGAAGCGAAATTAGAGAGAGAATCTAACTTTTCTGAAGCTAACATTTTTAAAACCTTTATTGAGCGAGAATTATGTAATAATTTCAGCTGGTAGACACCTGGTAAGGTTACTTAGTTTATCAACTTTGTCAACAAAGATTATGAAGCTTAGCGTTAGAACTGAATATGCACTACTTGCCCTCATTCACCTTGCTCGTCAGAAGGAAGATGGGCCAGCTCACGGTCAAGAGATTGCAGATGCTCAAAATATTCCGATGAGATTTTTACAAC
>CAZTER010000581.1:0-1619 GCA_964612045.1 uncultured Bdellovibrionales bacterium | reverse complement strand
TTTATATTTTACGACTAATAAATTAGGCTTGAGACTCTAACTCACCAAAATAAGCAGCGTTTGCGTATCTGTAACTATCTAAACTTAAAGAATAAATTAATGAAATAATTTTTCTTAGAGCCTCGTGCACATTTTTTGCATATCCTAGAGATAGGTTGCATCAAAATACTAAGTAAGCGGGACATCTCCCGCCATAGGTTGTTATTCAGGGAAGAAGGTTAGTATGGGTTTAGAAGCTCGTTTAGTTCAGAAGCTCGGACAATCGCTCCTCATGACTCCCCAACTCCAGCAGGCGATCAAGCTGCTACAGTTAGGAAGACTTGAGTACAAGGAAGCCTTAGAAAGAGAGCTTCTTGAAAATCCAGTTCTTGAGGAATCTCGAGAAGAGGGAGAAGAGCAACCACTCACTATTAAAGTATCCGAACAAGAATCTCAGAATGCACCAGCAGCTCCGACTGAGCAGATCAATGAATCGCAAGCATCTAGCAAAGAAGAAACTCCTGAATGGGAAGAATATCTAGATAATTTATTCTCAGAGTCAAAGCCACTTACTTCACAAAAAGGATTAGTTGATTTTGAAGATCGCCCATCAGTAGAAGCTACCCTTACCAAAGAAAGGTCTCTCGCAGATCATCTTATCGATCAGTTACGAGTTATGGAGATCGATAGAGAGATTGAGAAAGTTTTACTATATCTAATTGGAAATCTAGATGACGATGGATATCTCTGTGTCTCCGATGAAGAGATAATTCAAACTTGCAACAGCACACCAGAAAATCTCTCAGAAGCAGTCGCAGTTCTTCAAACTATGGATCCTCCAGGAATCGGAGCTAGAGATGTCAAGGAATGTTTACTTATTCAGCTCGACAACCTTGGACTAGGAGAATCTTTAGCTGCCAAGATTGTTAGAGAGCATCTTGATAAGGTAGAATCAAGGAAATTTGAACAGATTATGAAAGTCGAGCGCGTTCCAATGGATCGTGTTTCGAATGCAATTTCAACTATTCGAGATCTCGAACCTAAGCCAGGAAGACCTTTCAACGATGAAACCGTTCGCTATGCTATTCCAGATATCTACGTATACAAAGTTGGGAATGACTATGTAGTTTCACTAAACGAAGATGGAATGCCTAAGCTAAGGGTTAGCCCTTTCTATCTCGATATCTTAAAAAATGACGAGGGAGAACAGGGATCTAATAAGGCATACTTAAACGAAAGACTAAAGGCTGCTACTTTTTTGATTAAGAGTATTCACCAACGCCAGCAAACAATCCTTAAAGTCACTCAAAGTATAGTGCGATCCCAGAGAGAGTTTCTCGATAAAGGGATCGATAAACTAAAACCCCTCACTCTTAAGGATGTTGCAGAAGATATCGGAATGCATGAATCAACTGTAAGCCGTGTAACTACAAATAAGTATGTTCATACCCCCCAAGGTGTATTTGAACTTAAGTATTTCTTTACTACTGGAATACGTACCGCTGAGGGAGATGTTTCTTCTTCAAGTATCAAGGAGCGAATAAAGAAATTAATCGCTGAAGAATCTTCAAGTAATCCGATTAGCGACCAACAGATAGTTGAGCGTCTATCGACTGAAGGGATAGAGATTGCGCGCCGCA
>CAZTER010000580.1:0-1627 GCA_964612045.1 uncultured Bdellovibrionales bacterium | reverse complement strand
TGGTAGCTCAAGCAATATGAATCCGACTGGATAGTCTCTCTCCTTAAGAGTGGATTGAAATCCTTCCCTAACAGCCTTTAGGATCACTTTATCTGTCACCAATCGTTTATTAACTAAAACAACGAATGAATTTGCATCTGATGCTGCCATAGCCGGATGAGCGACAGCTCCATGAACTGCATACTCGCCATCCTCAAACTCTACACGAATAGGCGCTCCACTCATCTGCCGCAGGCCTCTCTCCACAGGAGACTTGGCTCTAGGGATCACTAAAGATTCCTCACCATCAACTACAAGTCGATAACGTACCTCTGGTCGAGCGATAGCGGATTGTATTATCAACTGCTTTATTCTGGCAGTTTCTCCACGTGGAGTTTTTAAAAATTTCTTTCGTGCTGGAGTATTAAAGAAAAGATCACGAACCTCTATCGTCGTACCAACATTACCACTGGCATTAACTTCACGCTTAACCTCTCCGCCTACTAGATCGAGCTCATAGGCAACCTTACTATCCTCAGTTCGAGTCTTTAAAATAACCCTAGAAACAGAAGAGATCGAAGACAAGGCTTCTCCACGAAACCCATAAGTTGCGATATTCAGTAGATCTTCTGCACTAGAAACTTTAGATGTTGCATGACGTTTGAAAGCGAGCTTCGCATCATCAATCGCCATTCCCTGCCCATTATCAACAACACGCACTAGCTGTTGTCCACCTTGCTCAATCTCAATCAAGAGATCTGTAGCCCCAGCATCAAGAGAGTTATCCATTAATTCTCTAACAACTGAGGCTGGGCGTTCTACAACTTCTCCCGCTGCAATCTGATTGATTACCTCATCGGGAAGAAGTCGTATCTTCATTGCAGCACCGGCATGATTGTAACTGTTCTCTCTCTTCCTCTCTGTCCACCACGTCGGAGAGTTACCTCTAGTTTTTGTCCAGGGGTAGCATTACTGACGATATCATCAACATCATCTTTAGTATTCACCTTCCGGCCATCTATCGAGATTATTAGATCCGCGCCATTAAAATCACGTACATACCCCTGCAAGAAAACCTGATCTACTCTGCGCAATACTGGACGGATTCCGGACTCCTGTGCCGGACTATTATCAGCTACCTTCTCAACAAACGGTCCCTGATTAGTGTCTATTAAAGCCCACCCTACTCGAGGCTTCCGTACCCTTCCCGTAGCAATAAGATCAGGTAAAACTCTTTTAATTTGATTAATTGGAACAGCAAATCCGATTCCAGCAGAATCACCTGAGGAGCTCAATATCGCGCTATTTATACCGATTAAGCGGCCATTCATATCAAGTAATGCACCACCAGAATTACCTGGATTTATCGCTGCATCAGTCTGAATCAAGCCACGCATAACTCCCTGATTAGCACCGCGCACAGTTCTATCAAGAGAAGAGATAATTCCAGCAGTTAAAGTTCTATTTAAACCAAATGGATTTCCGATCGCTAAAACCTTCTGACCAACAGCTAACTTAGATGAATCAGCAAAGGAAACAGCTTTTAAGTTTGGAGGAGGATCTTGAATTTGAAGGACCGCAATATCAGTGTCAGGATCGACACCTAACTTCCTAGCTCTTCTTGTTTCACCAGAGGCAAAGGACACCT
>CAZTER010000579.1:0-1629 GCA_964612045.1 uncultured Bdellovibrionales bacterium | reverse complement strand
CATGCTGCACAGGCACCAACTCCTGTAGCTTCAGCGTCATAATCTGATTTTAATTGGCTAGGAGATTTTAATGAAGTCGGTAATTTCAACAACCACAACAGCTACACAGGCAACAGGCCGTAGAAAAAATGCTGTAGCTAGAGTTCGTATTAAGACAGGTTCTGGAAAGATCACTGTTAACGGAAGAGAGTTCGAGAACTATTTTGTTAGAGAGTCTTTGAGATTGGTAGTTAGACAACCTCTTGCGACACTAGATAGCATTGAGAAGTTTGATATCGATATCAACTTAACTGGTGGTGGACCAGCAGGACAAGCTGGAGCTGCAAGACTTGGTATCGCGAGAGCGTTAACAAAGTATGATGGTGAGAACCGTAAAGCTCTTAAGAAAGAGGGCTTCTTGACTCGTGACCCACGTGCAGTTGAGCGTAAAAAGTACGGCTTGCACAAAGCACGTAAGAGACCTCAGTTCTCTAAGAGATAATTCTCTTAAAGATAAGAGATTCATTCTTATCTTCAACAAAAGCCTGTCGCGCATTAGCCCGACAGGCTTTTGTGTATCTAGTATCTGTAACTATTAACTAATTCGTAGCTATTAGATCGGAGTACAGGATGCTTTGGTTAGAGTTTGTTAAGTGATTAAGTAGTCAGGATCTCTGTTTACATCGGTTCTTCAGCGCCAAGATTTAGAATCGTGGCAACTAATAACATTAATATATTTGCAGTCCAGGCAGAGAGCAGTGCAGGCCATAACTCTGCTCTGCCTAGTGCTAAGGAGAAGTAGTGGATAGCATAGTACGAAAAGCCAATAACAAGTCCTGCCATGATACTAGAAGCCATGCTACCAGTTCTCGCTGGCTTTAACGCAAAAGGGAAAGCTAATAGTGGAGCGAGTAATGCTGCAAAAGGGAAGGCTAGTTTCTCGTAGAGATCTGGTAGGTATGAATTAACTGATATTCCATTACGATTTTGACGTCGAATAAATTTACGAAGCTCAGAAAAGTTCATTGAATGTCGATCTGCTTTTACATCATAAAAAGCTTTAGGTGGTTGAGTGATTGGTAGTGGAAGGGTACGGAATGAACGTTTTTCTATCTTTGAGTTGTCAGATTGAAGGAATGTAAATTGCTCAACATTCTTCATACTCCAACCAGCAATCTCATCTATAAAATTTGCCTCTAAGGAATCGATCCTCTGATTGACTCTGAAATTCTTATCTAGATCTAATATAGACAATCCGACAAGAAAATTTCTTACGGAGTCGAATGTGTCGACTGATATAAATCGATCATTACTCCTCCACCAAAAATTACTTTGATTGTATGTTCCAGTTTTGTGTTTCTGCTTTACATCTAAATTATAGATCTCTCGTACCTTTCTATTGGCATACGGTACGATTAGCTCATTTAAGCTTAATGTTAAAAGAGAGGCGGCGAATCCAACAATTATAAGAGGTCTAACAAGAGAGCGTAAAGGCAGTCCCGCTGCTCTCATGGCAGTAAGCTCTGAGCTTCGCGCTAACATTCCATAGGTAAAGAGAGTTCCTACTAGAATTGAAACTGGCAACATTAACGCGGTTGTTAAAGGGACTTTGAATATAAAATATTGAATAGAGGTTAAAAAGCTGGCCTT
>CAZTER010000578.1:0-1630 GCA_964612045.1 uncultured Bdellovibrionales bacterium | reverse complement strand
TGTTATATTGAAGCCTGTATTGCTCAAGGTAGCTATTTATCTGAGTTATCTTAATCCTTGTCATCTGTGCTTTGGCTTTATCTCCAGCGCCGAAGATCCTTCCACCGAAAACTCCTACAAGGATACCAATAATTACAAGCACGATCATAATTTCAACAAGTGTAAAGCCTCGTTGATTAATCTTCTTTTCTTTTTTCATAACTTTATGTCTCAATAATCGAACTATCAGGTGATTTTATTATGAAATACCAGCTCTCGCCAGAGCGAATTATAGAATATAAATTCAGTAATTATCCCTGAATAATCGAGATCATATCTGCCATAGGGAGCATTACCGATAGAACAATACCCAATACTATGCCACCGACTAATATCATCATTAGTGGCTCAAGTAGTGAGGTAAGCCTTCCTAGTGTCGCGTTTACTTCATTTTCATAAGCTCGCCCAGCCTTTGATAACATACCTTCTAGCTCTCCGCTCTTCTCTCCAACAGCAATCATGTGTCCCAGAAGGATAGGGAAGGCACCATTCTTACTTAGTTCTTTAGCAAGACTTCGACCCTCTTGCACTCCAAGCCTTGCATCATCTATCGCTTTGCGCAGAATGACGTTACTCGTAATGTTTTTTGTTATCTCTAGAGCTGTTAGTAATCCAACACCACTTGATAATAAAGTAGCAAGAGTCTTAGCAACTCTAGCGGTACTGATCTTTTTAACTAGTGGCCCATACAATGGCAATCTAAGTAGAAGAATATCGGTCTGTTCTCTTCCTTTTGGAGTCTTATAATACCATCTTACTGTAAACACAGTTACTACAATTGCTATAATAAATAGATACCAATACCCAACAACTGCATTTGATAAAGCTAAAACGATCTGGGTAGGAATTGGGAGCGGTTGTTTTTGTTTGATAAAGATATCTACAATTTTAGGTATCACGAATGCTACTAAGCCTATGACAACTGCCGTACATAGTAGAAGCATTACTATTGGGTAGGTTAAGGCAGAACCCACTTTTCTACGAAGCTCAACCTGTCCTTCTAGGTAATCTGCTAGGTTGCTTAGAGTGCTATCGAGAGTTCCAGAAGCTTCTCCAGATGCAACCATATTTACAAATAGAGTAGGGAAGGCTTTCGGGAATTTGGCTAATGCTTTGGCGAAAGTAGATCCCTCTTCAACATCATCTTTTACATCCACAAGTATTCTTCTTAGGTTTGGATCGTCAGTCTGATCTGCTAGTGCTGCAAGTCCTCCGACAAGAGGAAGGCCTGCTGTTACCAATGTTGCTAACTGTCTTGTGGCGACTGAGAGATCTTTTAGTGAAACTCGATCAGATCGTAATAGTGCTGAAAGATCTCTCTTAGGTTGAGCAACCTTAAGTGAAGCTTCTTTTAGATCCGTAGGGAAGATTTTTTGAGATTTTAACTTTTGTCGAGCTGTTCTTATACTGTCTGACTCAACTGTTCCTTTAACTGATCTTCCACGTTCATCTAGTGCTTGATATTCAAAAAGAGCCATCTTTATTGAACCTCAATTAACTCATCTCTTCGTGTGTAGCTAATAGAACTTCTTCTACAGAGGTAATCCCCTGAAGGACTTTCTGTGCACCATCGACTCTTAATGTTTCAAAT
>CAZTER010000577.1:0-1637 GCA_964612045.1 uncultured Bdellovibrionales bacterium | reverse complement strand
ATCAGCAATTATGAAAGCTATAAATTTATTAGCTTTTTAAGTAAAAAATAATCATAGTTATTAATAACTTATGTAGGCATAGTATAATCAGAGGAGAGCTCTTTTTTTACAGTCCTCCCCTCTTGGTTTTGAAGGTAGTTTAATGCGCGGTCCGGATCAGAAATTAGATGTAGGCTCCTCTAATGGGGATGAGTTGGCATCAATTAGTGTTGAGAGATCTCCGGTCTCGCCTTCTCCTACACGAGTCCAGGAGCCTACGACTTCAGTTACGCAACGAACAGATCTGCCACATCAGTCAGAGGCCGCGAGACAGTTTGAGGAGCGTTTAAAGCGAGATCTTGCCGCTGGGACTCTTACCTCAACAAGCAATCCAGAGCTTTCAAGACAGATTCAGTTGGAACGAACTTCGATTGTAAGAAACAATAAAACACTAGGAACTTCACAGTCTACTAGGACTACTCTAGCGCGGTCATCTAGGCTAAAACCCCTTTCTCCATCGAAAAGCCTTACTGGTGCAGTTACTCCTTTTCAGGGATTAACAATCTTTGACAAGGTTGTTTCATTAATAGTTTATATCTTAAAGTCGATTGAGCGCTTGATCTTAGCTTTCATGCGAGGTGTCTTTGTGATGCCACTTCGTATGTTAAAGATCATTCCAAAGGATGATATGGCTGCAGAGCGTGAAAAGATTGCGCGAGCAAGGGCAGCCAGGATAAGAAAGATCGCTGCAATGAGACATCATAGGGCAGGATCTTAAGGGAGATTCGTTAATTCTAGTGGTATAGCCTTGTTTTTATAGATCCTTGAAACTTTGGTTATATTTATCTAAAAACTATCATAGCTTGATTTTTTGAGAGACGCCGTGAGTAAACAAGATAAGCAGCTTGCCACAAATAAAGATAACCATGTTAAGCCATCAGTAGGATTGGCAGAGGTATTCGGTGACCCCTCTCTTATTAAGTCAACTGAAGATGATCCGATCTTAAGATATCTTTCTAATAGTTGGAGGCAGATACTTACAACATGTTTAGCCTTTGCAGCGCTGTTTTATATTGTAAATAACTTCGTTCAGACACGAGAAAATAGTCAGAGAGCAAGCGGAGATCTCTTTGTTCAGGTACAGAATGATTATGGAGCGCTACGTTCTCTTATTGATTCTCCACAGGTTCCTACTGAGGAATCTGCAAAGGTGGAGAGGGAGAAGCAGATTAAGGATCTTTCCTCTAGAGTTGAACAAGGCTTAGCTTCTTTAGGAGATGCTAGAGCCCCCTATCCAAACTTAGCACGGCTCTATCGTGGTTTCATGTTGTCGTTAACTGGAGATATTCAAACAGCATCCACTACCCTGAATACTTTATCTGAAGAGCTCAAGGATAAAGAAGGGGTCGATAGATTAATCTCTGAATTGGCTAAAATCTCACTTGCACGCATGAAGGTAGATTCAGCTGCTGATAAAACTGCGGCACAGGCAGAGCTTTCTCAACTTGTTAGCTCATCTGAATATGTCGGAGCTGTTGCGGCTTTAACCTCTGCAGGGGTTTCTAGCTCTGAAGAAGAAGTTAAGCGTAGCGCAGATCTAATAAAGCAGGTTCTTGAGAAGCACCCAGAACAAGCACCTATCCTAGAGAACGAGCTTA
>CAZTER010000576.1:0-1638 GCA_964612045.1 uncultured Bdellovibrionales bacterium | reverse complement strand
GGAATGGATACTAAGATTCGAGCTGGAGAATATGAGATGTCTCCAGCATTGAGACCTACAGAGTTATTGGAGAAATTAGTAAGAGGCGAGTTTTATAAACGAATAGTCTTATTAAAAGAAGGGGACTCAATCTGGCAACTTGGAAAGGTTGTAGAGAAGACAGGTTTACTCAGCGAAGTAGAGATGAATCGTGGATTAATCGATCCTAATTTATTAGTGGCCGCGGGAATAAGGGCACAGAGCTTTGAAGGTTATCTATTTCCAGAGACATATTACTTTAATAGGCCGATCGATGTTCATAAGATCTTATGGCGTATGCTTGAGGAATCAGAGAAGCGATGGACTGAAGAGCTTTCAAAGCGAGCAGATGAGCTGCATATGACTCGTCACGAGATCCTTACTCTTGCCTCTATTATCCAAAAAGAGGCTGGAAATTTTGAAGAGATGCCGAAGATCTCCTCAGTTTTTCATAATAGATTAGCTCAAGGCATGCGTTTACAATCAGACCCGACCGTTATTTATGGCATACCAAACTTCGATGGTAACTTAACGCGAGCACATCTTGAGACTCCGACTCCGTATAATACTTATACAAACTTTGGATTACCTCCTGGGCCAATATGTAATCCTGGAGAGATAGCTCTTAGGGCAGCATTATATCCGGAAAAGACTGAATATCTCTTCTTTGTGGCAGATGGATCTGGAGGGCATTATTTTTCAAAGACTCTTCAGGAGCATAATCAAGCAGTTGATCGATATCAGAGGAATAAGGGCTAAAGCGAGTACCAAAGGGGATCAAAAGATATGTCGAGTTCCTCCCTTAAACCTAGATATATTGAGGGGGTAATACAACGTATTGCTTTTAGGTTGAGACTTGTTTGGTTCTTTGAGTGGTTCTCGTTATCTTTTCTCGGATATGTAGTTTTTAAATCTCTCCTTGTTTTTAAGGTAGTTTCCCCTTTTTTTGCGGGACTATTGGCTCTCGTCTCAGTCGTTTTTTTATCGCTGATCTTAATCAGACTCGGCTTCAAAGTAACCTTTCCAAGTCGTAACAAAGCGTCAGAGCAGATAGATAAAGTTCTTAATCTTAAGGAGAGAGTTGGGACGTTAGATTACCTGAACTCAAAAGGATTAGAAGAAAACGCAACTATTCAGAGTTTATTAGAGAAGCAGATTCTCGATGGTTGTCCTGAAGATAGTGAGCGACAGATAGCTCCGCTACGTATCTCTCGTTATGCATTAGTGATCTATTTCATATCAATAACAATTTTTATTCTTTTAAATATTCTTATTGAGAAAGCTCGTCTTGTAAGCCCGCAGCAAAAAATTGCGTTGGTTGAGATCGTCGAAGAGATAAAAGAGGTCGCAGAAGATCCTAAGCTATCACCAGAGCTAAAGGAGAGCTTGCTCGCTACTGCCGATAGTATTGAGGGGTTATCTGCTGGAGAGGTAGATCTATCTACAGCACTTGAAAATGTTGAGGCTGCACAAGAGTTAGTTTCTGAGGCACAGGAAGTTAAGCAGGAACAGATTGAAGGAAGATCTGCGGATAGAGCAACCCCAACACCGACCCCGACTCCTACTGCAACACCAACTCCTCCATCGCAGCCATCCTCTGAGCCAAAAGAGGAGTCTGAT
>CAZTER010000575.1:0-1643 GCA_964612045.1 uncultured Bdellovibrionales bacterium | reverse complement strand
ACATCTCCCTCCGAAACTCGATACAATATGTATTTTACTGGTTTATTTTTAGCTATGAGACGTCGTACCCGTGGCTTCGATATAATAGAGTTGTAGTGCTTCTGAGATTCTCTATCTTCATTTCAAACCTTATTAGGGTATTTATCCCTGCTTCTTGTTTGATATGTGGGCGTTCAACAGCAGGTGCTCCATGTTGTGTCCTATGTTTGCCAAAGATTGAGATAGGTCGTGGATATTGTCAAAAATGCGGTGAGATTCTAGGCGAATCTGCTTGTGACAGTTATTCTAATATCTGTGCAGCTTGTAATAGATTTGCTGTTCCGTTTCGAGAATTTAGATCCTTGTGGTGTTACAGGACTTATATAAGGAAGCTGGTTCATATCGCTAAATATTCAAGAAATCCAAGCTTTATCAGATTTTTAGGAGAATCGTGTTCTTTAGTGATGAGAGAGAGCTTTTCTTCCTGCGATTGGGATTTTGTAGTTCCTATGCCAACAGATAAGCAGAGTTTTATAGATAGGTCGTATCATCATACTGCTGAGCTAGCAGCACCTATTGCTAAGAGTCTCGACCTTCCCCTCTCGCTAACTGACTTAACTGTTTCAAGAGCGAAAGCTAAACAGGTCCAGGTTTCTCATCGTTTAAGGTGGAAAAACGTGCGAGAGTTGTTTCGAGTGTCAGGAAGTAATCTTATGGGGAAGAATATACTTCTCATAGATGACGTTGTAACTACCGGCGCTACGTCTTATGCTGCAATTATTGCCTTGCTAGATAGTGGTGTAGCGAATGTAGATCTTTTCTCGCTGGCTAGGTCTCCACGATGGGCCAATCATAGAATTAGGTATTTGAGAGAGTTGATATGAATTTAAAGCTATCAGAGGAAGAAAAAACACGAGCTTCCTCGTTATTTATCGAATTAATAGAGATTTTTCGAAAATTAAGAGATCCACAAGGCGGTTGTCCATGGGATCTCAAACAGACACATCAATCGCTTAAACAATACCTGATTGAGGAGTCTTATGAAGCTATTGATGCAATCGACGCTTCAGAATCAAATCCTCAAGGTTTAGTAGAAGAGCTTGGAGATGTACTGTTGCAAGTGATGCTTCATTCTCAGATTGCTTCCGAGTCTGGGCGTTTTGGAATTGAAGATATAATTGCAACTCTTAGTAATAAGATGATCGTAAGACATCCCCATGTTTTTGGTGAACTCAAGGTTAGTGGCACAGAAGAGGTATTAAGTAACTGGGAAAAAATTAAGCAATCAGAGAAGAAGGTTAATACAGAGTATCTATCTGGAATACCTAATGCACTTCCTGCGCTACAGCAGGCTCATAGAATTGGTGAAAAAGTAGCAAGAGTAGGATTTGATTGGAATTCTGTAGAAGAGGTCAAGGAAAAGGTAGTTGAAGAATTAAATGAATTCTTAGCAGAATTCAAAGAGAATTCTGATAGGGCTAAATCTGAATTCGGAGACCTGCTATTCTCTCTCGCTCAGTTAAGTCGGAAGATGGGTTTTTCAGCAGAAGAGGCTCTAGCAGATGGAAATAAGAAATTTAGAGGTAGATTTCGCGAAATAGAGAGGCTGCTTGGAGATGATCTATCTAATTCATCAAGAGAACAGCTCGAGGAAGCCTGGAAAA
>CAZTER010000574.1:0-1658 GCA_964612045.1 uncultured Bdellovibrionales bacterium | reverse complement strand
TCCGCGCAGAGCATGGGGGTCACCAACCTGACCAATGAGCAAAAAATGGACTTTTGGCAAAATCAATCAATTGTGCCAGAATCTCTGAAAACTCGGTTTTATCCGTAAAAGTAAGAGGTTAAATTTAAAAAATTAATGAGTGAAATAGAAGTTAGTAGCATATCATCCGGTGTAACATTCAGCTCGATAATAGATGATCAGGAGATCCTCTCCTCTCTCAATAAGAAAGGGATCGAGTTTGCTTCAAAAGTTCAAGCTGCGGCGATTCCTGATGTAATAAATGGAAGAGATTTAGTTGTTCAAGCTCAAACTGGAAGTGGAAAAACATTAGCGTTCGCAATCCCTCTCATAATGAAACTGAGAAAGGATCCAAAGCATGGTCCAGTTTCTGCTTTAGTAGTTACTCCAACTAGAGAATTAGCTACGCAGGTATGTGATGTTGTTAAGGAGCTAGCTCCTGATCTTGGAGTCCTTTCTGTCATTGGCGGAAGCAATATTAACACGCAGATAAAAACACTTCGAAACTCTAAGCCTCCGATAGTGGTTGGAACTCCTGGTCGTCTGCTCGATCTAATGGAGCAAAAGGAGCTTGATCTTAGGCAGTGTCGCTTCTTAGTTTTAGATGAAGCAGACGAGATGTTATCTATGGGATTTCTCGAAGAGGTCACAAAGATAATTAATAGAATCCCTCGCAATAAGCAGGGGATGTTCTTTAGTGCCACTGTAACTCCACGAGTTCTTAATTTAGCTCGATCGTTCTTAAAAGATTTTAGCTTCGTTGAGATAGAGAGTAGTTCAGAGAATACTCCGGAGATCGAGCATAGTTATTTTAATTGTGATGGTGGAGCTGCGGATAAAGCTACCTTACTTTGCTCGATAATAGAGCAATATAATCCGGCGAATGCGATCGTTTTCTGTAATACAAAATCAGATACTGAATTAGTCGAGGTGTTTCTCGCAAGAAGAGGAATCGATGCTAAGCGATTAAACTCAGATCTTCCTCAGAAACAGAGAGATGCAATAATGAGAGATTTTAAAGGTGGTAAATTAAGATTCCTTGTCGCAACAGATCTTGCTGCGCGTGGTATAGATGTATCTGGAATGGATATGGTTATTAATTATTCTATTCCTGAACAACCTGAAGTCTATGTTCATCGTTCAGGTAGAACTGGAAGAGCAGGTCGCTCTGGCCGTTCCATCTGTTTAGTTGGTCCACAAGATTTCTTTGCATTCCATACGTTAGGAAAGAATACGTCGCTAGATTTCGATCGTAGGGAGCTTGGGAGCGTTTAATTTTTAGCATGACAAATATTTATAAGTCATTGATATTGCTATTAAATACGGCATAAAACGACTTATATCAATTTCCTTAATTATAAAAACATGATATGGTGCCGCCCCTCGCGTGCTCAAGGATAGCCTTGGTCACGTTTGTGTGCGTGTTTCAAGGATAGCCTTGGTCACGTTTTCGCGTGCCCAAGGATGACCTTGGCCACTATTTGCGTGCTCAAGGATAACCTTGGTCACGTCTTTCGCGTGTTCAAGGATAACCTTGGTCACGCTTTTATTGACCAAGGAGCTCCTTATAATGATTCCATCTAGCACTATTCCATCTAGCACAGTTTCAACTGGAACTGTTTCAGCTAATACGGCCACTT
>CAZTER010000573.1:0-1658 GCA_964612045.1 uncultured Bdellovibrionales bacterium | reverse complement strand
CATGTATGTAATTTCTGATCGGAAAAAGTAGGTTTGTGAGTGATAAAACATATCCGACTAATGCGTATGGTAGGATAAAGAAATAATCTCCTTGTTTTAGTCCGATTTTTTCCGCAAGTTTCTTAATTGCCGCTGGAGAATAATTTACTGGATGAGCAGAGCGATCAAAAAAGCAGTAGTTCATCCCAAATAATCTATAAAACCATGAATCACTATTAGGAACACTTAGAATAATTTCACCAGAATATAAAAGTTTTTCCTTTATCAAACCTAGAACATGGAGAGCTTCTTCAATGGTAAGGTGTTCAAGCGCGTGCCACATTGATACAGAATTAAACGTATATTCAAGTTCATGTAGAGATTGAAATAGGGTAATTCCAAGAGTTTTATCTGCAAATTGTATTGATGGCTGATCTCTCTCTATTCCATAAGCTGAGAATCCTAGCTTTTTTAGATAGTAGACAAGATCTCCTCGTCCAGCTCCAAAATCAAGCGTTGTTGCGTCCAGTTTAAGATGAGAGACCTGTGCTTTAGCCTGAGATTTGGTTAGCCAGCCGATCTTTATCGATTTAATCTGATTGCTATTGGAGTTAGTAAGTACTGGATGTGGGGGTGGTTCAATTGCAAGCTCAAGGTTACAGCTCCGACATCTGATATAAGGTTTGACGCTCAGATCGAATAGGTTGCTATAGCAGATTGGGCAGATCTGATCTGCGCAGAATTGATCGGCTCTGTCTTGAAGCGGCGCAGATAAACTCATAGTATATAACTTCGATTTATATTTATCCGTAATATGCAAAAAAAACCGACATTTTTAGTGACAGGAGCTACTGGATTTATAGGGCAGTATACCTGTCGAGCGATTCGTAATGATTTTCCTGATGCGAGAATTGTAGGTCAAACTAGAGATTGTGCAAAGGTAGATCTCTTAAAAAAGATGAGTGTTGAGCCCTTAGTCGCAGATCTGAATGATCGAGAAGCTTTATCTGATATCCTGCTTCAAAGTGAATATGTATTTCACCTTGCCGCAAATGCTCTCTTCTCTGCCAAAGGAGATCTTTCGAGGGACAATATTAAGCCCCTTGAGGTGTTTTGTGATGTTCTAAAAGATAGCCAGAACCTCAAGCGGTTAGTTTTTACTAGCACAGTTGGAGTTCTTGATAGGAAGTCAGATGATCTCTGTGAAAAATCCTTAGATGATGACAGTACACCATCTCCGACCTCAAATTATGGAAGATCTAAACTTAGTGCTGAACAAGTTGTTATGCTCTCTAATCTACCATGGACTATAATTCGTCCGACTTGGGTATACGGTCCAGGAATGCGCAGTAACTCTCATTTGGCATTCTTTATCGACCTTGCTTTGAAAGGAAGCTTAATTGCAAGGTTTAGGTTTCCAGGACGAGCTGCTGTTATTCATGCACAAGACTTAGCTGAGGCTATGTTGGCTGCTTCTCAATCTAGTGAATGTTTAAATAGAAGATTGCTTATCTGCGAAGAAGAGCCTGTTGAGATCGGGTTAACTATGAAGAGAGCACTTGCCGCTTCTGGAAGATCTACTTGGCAGATTCAATGGCCACAAGAGTTAAATATAATATTTAGACCTGTATGGCGCTTCCTTCCATTCGCTTTCAAGGTGATGTTTTCCGATGCCTATG
>CAZTER010000572.1:0-1661 GCA_964612045.1 uncultured Bdellovibrionales bacterium | reverse complement strand
ATCTGGAGAAATGCCATTTAAGATTAGGTGTATGTAGATATTAGTCAGGGTAAAAGTTTTCCCAGTTCCTGCACTTGCTCGAACTATATTAGTATTTCCAATTGTAGATAGAGGATCCTTCTCTTTTTTAATCATGTCCGCGATCCTACTTGATAGATCCCTAATGCATAACGGACTACCTCCCCAGTTCGTGAGTCATCTTTAGACTTTGAGGGAGGCCAAAATTTCTGAGCAATAATAGCTTCTCCAATCTCAGCAGCTTCTTTGATATTTGCTGCAAATGTATCTTCATCCCAATTGAGAGTGCTGAGTCTTGTTTCGCTATCTCCATTCATAATTAAGAGAGCAGTCTTAATCTCTGTTTCAGTCCCATTTTGTTTGAGGAGCTCTTGATATAATGGGAGTTGAAATCTCTTGAATGACCCCTTGGATCTAGTTCTATGATACTTATCAGCGTCCTCTTGTTTTGCTCCAGTTTTGTAATCAAGAGCTAATGTAATATTGCTATTAATATTATAATCTACTCGGTCAATTATGCCCGATATCACAACAGTTTCTTTTTGGCCTTTTATCTTTCCATATAACCGATGCTCGGTGTGCTTGACTCTCCAGCCCTCTTTGTAATGATTGACTTGGAAGATCGCAAAATCCTGTAATCGACTTTTAGCTTGAGCTATTTGAAGTAGTACTGTCGCTGGCGGTCGTTTTCCAAATACTCTTTCTGTATATTCAGTAAGTAAGTGAAGAAGCGCTTTAGATAACTGCTCGATGTTAGAGATGCTAATAAGGTTGTCATCTCTTGCCCAAGCGCAGAGGACTTCGTGTACCATTGATCCAAACTGGAGAGGATCAAGTTCTTTAGAATCATCATCCTGGCTATCAAGATAGAGAATTTTTTCTAAGTAACAAGAAAAAGGACATTTAACATAGGCAGCAAAAGTTGTTGGGGAAAAAGCTCTTTCTGAGATTGATCTTAGTTTATCTGGAATAAATATAAGGCTCTCTCTATTGTCTTGTAATCGAGCATCGAATTCTTCCTCGAGTATGTACTCTCTGGCATTGAGAGCCGCTAACATTCTTTGGGCCACTGATTTTTCATCGCTTAACAGTAAACGACTAGGAAGAAGGGGCTCTCCTCGTCTATTTGTTCTCAAGGTCATAAGGCGTACTGTTTGATAGCTATTGATTAGTCCTGAGACTATTGCTGCATCTCTAGCATAGCGCGAATTATTCGATGGTAGATTTAAGACTTGCCGTAAATGATCAGGTAAGAACCGATCCGCAGATCTATTTTCAGGAATTAAAGCTTCATTAAAGCCTACTATAGTTAGATTTGGAGCCTCTTCTAAGGCAATCTCAAGCCATCCTCTGAACTCAACAGCAGCTTCTGTAGTCATGGGTTCTACTCTAGCTGACATTAGGTGAGACACTAAAAATCCTATCAGATCTTGGGTTGAACCGAGAAGTTCCTGGCTTTGCTCTATAGATAAGATTTCGTTCACTAGATTGCTAATTTCAGTTAAGGCATCAAGTGTTAATTTATCAGTAATATTGGCTGGATTAAGAGATCGTTCTCCGTATAAAGAGTTAAGTAAAGCTAGAATCGATTGGCATGATTCCTGAAGTGGAAGAGGTGTGCTTTGTGCTAGGGCACCAAGTAA
>CAZTER010000571.1:0-1666 GCA_964612045.1 uncultured Bdellovibrionales bacterium | reverse complement strand
GATTTCTTCGCTCTTCTTGTTCCTGGAGGTTTTTTTGAAAGATTGCATTATCAATACGATCTTCACGATAGGTAAATCGTCTTAAAAGAATTGACTCAACAAAGATTCCACTTGAAGCAAGAGCTTCATTCATATTACTACGAGCCTCTTCAATTAAAGGCTCTCTATATTCTGGTTGATAAAACCGTGCTGTCTGCAACTTACCTAAGTTTCTTTTTATTTGATCTTCTGCTCTACGACGAACCTCGTTTAGCCAACTCTCTCTTGCAGTTCCAAGCCTAAAGAGATCTGCTGGACCACCATGAGCTATCTTTCCTGCATCTAATGCTGGTGCGTCATAAAATCTATAAAGAATGGAAGCATCTATATCGACAGTAGCTCTATCAGCTGATTGAACTTCAAGAACATCAAAAGTAGTCAGGTCACCTGTCTGCATACCCTCTCTATTAAAGTGAATTAACTGCAAGGTACGCGGCACTATGTGAACTGTAGAGTATCCTGGAACACTCCAGTGATATCCTGAAGGAAGACCTTTAGTTGAAAAACCTTGCCCTGGACCAAATTTAATCTGACGCACTCCCATGGTACCTGGTGGCACTACGGTTCCAAACATATAGAGGACGACGAGGACAGCTAACGCCAAGAAGAAGACTAAAGAGAGGGCTCCTTGAATAGCTCCTCGTTGTTCAAAATACTTTTTACTAAGTAACTTCATTTAAGAGCGCTCCATTGCTGACAACAACCTTTCAGGATCAAAAGCCCGATGTACAATACCCAAAAATAGCTCGGCTGTCAGTAGCTTAGAAGTAGTGTTTTTATTTGTAATTTTAGGAGTTTAGTAGCTATCAAATATGATTAAAAGAGGGCATATTTCGAACCCTATCTACATCTTATGTTTTTTAGGAAGCGGGGCTGAGTTCAATTCGAAGGTCTTACCCTCCCAATAGATGACCTCAAGACCAGACTCAGCGAATTCAACACTCTTAACATTTGTAGCTGTAGTAGATCCTATAACTTTTAACCTAGTACCTTGTTTTGAGGCTGTCATTGCCATGGCTCGCACGAGGTTATTCCCCTTCTGCTCATCTTCACCGGAATAACAAGAGATAAAGGCCAAATCTCCACCAGGTCTAACAAGAGAGACTAATCCTTGAAACTTATTTTGATCACTCCACTTTCCATTCAACTCAAGATCTCCCAAGCTCGCAAAATCACGGTTGGCTTCAGCTCGATCTCTGATACTTGAATATGAGAATACCAAACCAGCACCGACACTTCCCGTTATCTTTCTTCCGTGTCCGCCGACAAATAGGTAATCGACACCTCGTGATAGCAATTTCTTCACTTCATTACCGTTCTGAATAGCATCAGAGCAACTACCTACCTGGAAATAAAGAACCGAAACTCCATCTGACATAGCCTTTTCAGTAATCAGATTAAAGCTCTTAAAGGCACCATTTGAATCTCCATCAGGAGCAATTATTATTGCAACTTTATCAGTGAACCCGCTGAGATCTCCAGCAGCTAGTTTTTCTCTTTTATCGACAATATCTAAGAGCGCTATTGGAGATAGCCTAAATGGATTATCAATACCGAATCTATTGACACAGGCTCTTAATGCTTCAGCGTAAGGACGACTCATTACAGCAAGATCTGATGTGCTATT
>CAZTER010000570.1:0-1674 GCA_964612045.1 uncultured Bdellovibrionales bacterium | reverse complement strand
AATTGCTTTTTAGCCACTCCATTATCTCTTTTTGAGAAGCAGTTTTAATATTAATTTCACTACCTAAGATTATTCCATCTTTATTTTTTTGAATAATTTCAGCGCTCCATCTTCCTTTAAAGACGTCTGCTCTTACTACGGCATCTGCTAATCCATCTCTAACAGCAGCAGCGCCCCAGTTACAATGAGTAACCCCATGCGTTAGAATTCCTCTTGTTTCATCAAACCTATCTTTCGAAAGTTGGTGACAGTGGTTGTAGTCATCGATATGTGGATCCCAATTAAGAACAACAACGGGATCTTGCGATTGCTTACCCAGCAATTTCATCGCAAAAAGATGGTAATACATCCCATCATGCAATCTAAAATGATGAGTAAACTGGTCTGGATCACGTAAGACCTGATGTGTATCTGGATGTGCTAACCTAATAAGCTCTAGTATCCCTTCAGCTCTATTTAGAGCGCCTTCAATTATCTCTCTCGTTAAAAACTGAGGAAACTCTTGCTGCGCAATCGAGACAAATGTCTTTAGATTTATTAGATCCTCAGATTTGAATTCTTGCCAAGTTAAGCAGCTTAAATCTTGAATAAGCTCAAGCCTGTCATCTTCATCAACAGGAAGAGATGTTGTTTCAATCCTCTCCCACTGTTCCCATGTTAATGCTTGAGGATTTTGGGGTAATTGAATACCAGAAAATTGCTCAACTAAATTAGTCTTAGGAGCGCCAATAGCACTATCTTGAATACCTTCACTTTTAATAGATAGAGATGGCATATTCTCAGTTATACATAGTTTTCTACTCTTCCCTAGTTATGAGCAGTCTTGAAATTTTGTCTCTCTGAATTCACTCGATAGGTAGATAAATCTTAGATAAGGTCGAGTGATTTAGGCATAAGATGAGCTGTAAATACGCAAAAGATACTAGTATCTAGCAGATCTTCCTTCTATATCGCAGCTCTTTAAGCTCCTTGCCACCTATGGCTACTAGCTTCTCTTTATTGTCAAAAACAAAGCCTGCCTTATTATAGAAATTCAACGCCCTTTGATTAGTACTTAATACCCAAAGTGTAACTTCAGCAAAACATAACTCTTTAAGAGTTTGATATGTCTGAGCCCAAAGATCTCTACCAATACCTAGTCCTTTATTCTCTTCCGTTAGGTATATTGCATACAATTCACCGGTACTAGGTAAAGCATCATCATCTCGTGATGGTCCAAAACTTGTGAAGCCTAAAATCTTTCCCCTGTCTTCCGCTATAAATATATTATGTCCTGGATTAGTAAGAGATTCTGACCAAGTAGCCTGCCGTTTTGGAACTGAAAGTTCATCAAGATACGACTGCGGTACCTGACCTATATAAGTTGTGCGCCATGACTGAACATGAGCTTCTGCAAGCTGCAACGTATCTTCTGGTTTTGCTGCGCGAATTAGCATAAAGTTAACTCTAAACTAAATTTCATCAAAAATCTAAAACATCTATTACGAAAAACTATTAAAGGAATGATACCAAAATGTGGATCTCAATACCGCAATCATGAAAAATCTAACTTTTCAGACCAAACTGTTTGCACTGACATTTTCAGTTATCTTTCTTTGTTTAGTATCTATTTTACTGTTTTTTGAATACGAAGCACTCTTACTCGTAAAGAGATCAATGGAGGCAAAGGCGCTT
>CAZTER010000569.1:0-1681 GCA_964612045.1 uncultured Bdellovibrionales bacterium | reverse complement strand
TTTATATGTTGTTCCACCTTTTAAATCTTCTCCTTTATCACAACAGAGATTTAGCATCTTAGCGAACGGCTCTGGATCAATTTTAAATCCTAAGACTAGACCAGCATTAGCAAGTGACATCGGAACACAAGTAGAATCCAATCCCTGGTAATACCAAGCTCCAGAGTAGTATACAGCACTACTTGCTAAGCCAGTAGAAATCCTATCTCCTTCCTCAACCCTAGTTGAAAGCTCTCTAATCTGTTCATCGCTAAGCAGATTATCCAAATCAGTAACTGCAGATGAAAGTAATGCTGACGATTGATCCTCTGTAAAAGGAACTCCGCAGATTGGACGGATTTTATAATGGTTGTTTAATAGGTCTATCAGTGAAGGAGAAAAATAGGCTTCGCTTTTTTGAGATATTAATCCAGCTTTCGAAAGATTGCTGTCCTGGGTGAATTCAGCCACACCAAGGGCATCTCCTGTATTAAGTAGGTTTTGAAAAGAAAGTTTTTGCATTTATATCTGGTTCATCATTACTTACGAATAGTTATGGCAAATTAATAAGAAGAGTATCCAGTAAAACATCACTTAAAATTATCGAGAATAGTGTCACTTTTCTATGGCCCAAAACTATTATAACAACCACATAAATATACCTTTCTGACTAAGCATTCTATCACTAGAAGCAAAGTAGAAATAATGATGGATGGGTGGATAAGAGAGTTGGCAGGTTTTAGATGAACTATAGAGCTATTTCAAATATCCTAGCATCAGTTAATAACCTAGATCAGGTAATTAACTCAGTAGTTCGATCTCTAAGCACTGAAGATCGTGAAAACTTAACTTTAATGTCACGACTTGATTCATATCAAGAGATACTAAAGCGACAGAAAAACTTAATGAAAGACCTCTTTGAAGCCTATCAACGAGGAGAGTGGGAAAATGCTACGCGCATCACAAATTTAATATATGGATCATCCTTAATGATTGAGGTTGATGTTGGCTTTATGCTTTCTATGCTCAAACGGGAAGAAGGAACAGCAAAAGCAGCGTAAATTATCCTGTAATTTATACTTGTAAGACAACTTTTATTATCTAATAGTCTCAATATATGGAAACTTTTGGTGAGCAGTTAACAGGTAAGATTAATCGCTGGAAACAGGTGGCGCAATCTTGCAGTGTTGAGATAGTAGCGCAGAAAGGTCGAACACCAGCTACTGTTTACATCCAGACCTGGTCTCGTTCTCAAAGACAGATGAGAGCTCTTAAAGCTCTTGGTATATGGTGGGGAGTGGCTATTATTTCAGTTTTAGTTCCAATAGCTCACTTTATTCTTGTTCCACTTTTTTTCTTAGTTGGATTAATTGCACCTATATTTGCATATTTTAGAGAGAGCATAGTTCTTGGTGGAATTGGTACTTGCCCCATCTGCGAAGAACCATTTGAGATCGTTAGATCCTTAGATATCTGGCCGCTAACAGATATATGTAGCCACTGCCATAATCATGTAACAGTAGAAAAAACCTAATCTTTGATTCTCTTACTAATAAACTGTGCTTTTCAAATTGACTTTAGAATAGCCTCAGCCTACCCTTCCCTGCGATGGATCAAATTGAACAAGATCTCCCTATTGAACTTATATTTATTGGCTTTGCCGTTCTCTTAATTTCATCCACAATAATTAGAAGTAAACTTC
>CAZTER010000568.1:0-1690 GCA_964612045.1 uncultured Bdellovibrionales bacterium | reverse complement strand
CTGCCGCCTTAAATGTTTTATTATTTCCTCCTTCCGGAGTTCTGACATCGGGAAGTGCCAGCTTAAAGTAGGCCGAACTGTCTCGATAGCTTCCTGGAATATAGGAGATTTCAAATTTTTGTATATCCAATTCCTCGATTTGTGCAGCGCTTAGAATCTCTTTCTTTATGGTAAGAGCAAGGTGCTCCTCTTCAAATGGAGGAATATTACTTAACCTAAAAACTATTGCTGAGACTTGGGGGTTTTTTACCTTGATATATTCGATCCCGAGAAGTTTTGATGGGATTGCGTGTCCAGAACAATCCACAATCCGATCTACATCGAAGGATCTACTTTGTCTCTCAGCAAGTAAACTCACCTGAAAATATTTATTAATAGGATCAAATTCTACTGTGGTAACGTTACTACCTAGCTCTAGATCTAAATTTGGTAGTGTTCCAAGAACTGTTTTAGTGACGGAGATAAAGGACTCTAATTTGTATGGGAGAAAGACCATTCCACTTCTATTTCTCCGTGGTTCACTCTTTGAATGATCTGCAAGAGCAGTAACGAACTCTCCACCGAATCCCGGTAACATAATCTGAGGATTGCCTGAGTATCCTATGTGATTAGGGGCAATTCCGCAGATTGTTCCGACATAAGCGCGAGTTGCCATTCCACCTAGGAGAGTATTTGAATCGATTAAAACAACTTTACTAGAGTACTTTGCTGCCGCCACCGCGGCAGCAATTCCTGCAGCCCCACCTCCAATAATCGCAACATTGTAGTGTTTACGCATTTTTTAAGCCGCTTAAAAGTTCAGTAATTATTTGAGCAAACTTACTCATAGTCTCTTTAGATATCTTATTATCATCAAATGTCATTATTATCTTCATTCTTGAATCGTACTTAGAGAAAACAACTGAAAATGGTGGGGGTGTTAATAGGGGAGGATAGTGAGTGACATCGGTAATTTTGGATGATCCTATATCTTTAAGTTGAGAGATCTTATCCCCTGTGTCAGAGAAATAGAAGGAGCAGATCTTAGATTGTGATGGCTTTTTTACGAGAGCTGAAGCGAGCTGACGAGGAAGAAGTTTTATTACATTAAAGAATATTCTTAAGTTATCAGCAAATCTTGAAGCTACCATATCTTGCAGCTGATCAACGATCTGATCTGTAAGTTGTTGAATAGTGCATCCGTCACTAGGAAGTCTAAAAAATAGAGATGAGAGTTTATCTGATATTATCTCACGATGTTTTACACTTCTTCTTAGATCATGCGGTACTACTACGCAAAGATCCTCCGCAGAGTAATTTAATTCATCACGAACAGTTTGGAATGCTTTGCTTACGCAAGCCAAGTGGTAAGCACTCTTAAAAAATCCCATACTAAAACGTTCATAGTTCTGTTCAAGTCCAGACTGCTGCTCTGTTGAAAGATGAACTATTAAATATCTCTGTTTGCTTTTAGATCTTGTCTCGCCAATTTGTGTCGATATTTTACCCGAGCTCTTTTGAAATATAGCTTTTTTGGCAGCATTTAAAGCTTTCCATGTTTTTGAGAGGTCTTTAAATGGCGAGAGGATTATCTTTGTTTGCAAGGTAGAAGAAGGTTGCGGTTCACTTATTTGAGCAGCGAGCTCCTCTAATATTTGTGCAATAGCCATCTCTGCACCATGAGCATCCAGTAGGGAGTGATGCCAAGCAA
>CAZTER010000567.1:0-1695 GCA_964612045.1 uncultured Bdellovibrionales bacterium | reverse complement strand
TGGACGTCGATCTTTTGACCCATGACCTAATTTTCTTAGGAGAGTAACTATTAATGGTGCAAATAAAGCAGATAAAAGGGGTTCACCTAAAAGTCTCCAAGCAAAACCGAATATACCTGGAGCGAATTGTGAGGAGATTAAGATGACGATCGATCCATTCAACAAAGCTGAAAACATAACTGCTACGCCGATAGCAGCAGATGATTCAATAAATATTCTACCAGACAATGCAGCAAGTAAGCCGTAAGTTAAGCATGCAGCTCCAGCTGCCGGGCCTATTAGAACTCCTCCGCTGAGGTCGATCAATAGCCCTACGAAAAATGCTAGAACAGCACCTAATAATGAAACTTCAAAAAATCCAAGATAAACGACGATTATTAAAAATAAGTTTGGTGCTGGGAATGAGTTAGTTACCAACTTAAATCCACCCTGTACTAGGAGTGCTACTATCGCAATCAACAGAATAAAAAAGATCTTCTTGAGGGTATCAGTATTCATTTAAGACCTCCGACATGCTGTTCCTCTCCCTCTCTCGGAACAACTATCACCTCTTCTAATCTACCGAAATCTACTGCAGGTGCGATCTCTACATTTTGGAACAAGGAACTATCTTCTGTACCAACTTCAGTTACAACTCCAACCACTAAGCCCGGAGGATAAACTCCATCCATACCAGAAGTCACAACCCTCTCTCCCAACTTAACTTCCTCACCCTCAAGAACAAATCGCCATCGCAAAGTACGACGCCCTGCTCCTTCTATTACGCCACGGGCTCTACTACTTTGTAGTAAAGCATCTACACCGCTAGAAGGATCAGTTACTAACAGCACCTTTGAACTTGTTGGACCAACAGCTATGACCTGCCCAACAATTCCCTCAGATGTAATAACAGCAGAGCCTCTTGTAATCTTGTCATTTGAGCCACGCGCTATTGTCATGGCTTGAACCCAATTAGATGGATCATAACCGATAACTCTTGCTAAAACGGACTCCAGTCGTCGTTCTGTAACGATACCTAAAAGTTTTTGTAATCTTTGATTTTCATTCTCTATCTCGATCTGGCGCTCACGCTGCTCCTCTAAAGCTTTTATTCTTTCAGTGAGCTCTTCGTATTTCTCTCTAATGCCGACAAGAGCAAAATAATTCTCCCAAAGCTCATTAATCGTCACAGCACTTGATGAAGCTACCTGCTGAACAGGCTTCTGAATCTCTGTCAGCATCGCTGTTCCCATCGATGCAAAGCCGGGATTTTTTGCAGAATATGAAGATAAGAATAGAGAGCAACAGAAGAGCACAAAGCTGAGAGCAACTACCTTTGTTCCACGCTCGACAGCCACGAATTAAAAACGCTCCCTACCTAAAAAACCTTAAGACAATGATCTTTAATTTAAGATTACATCCTTTAATACATCCAACTGATCAAGAACAGCTCCACTACCCAACACCACAGCTGAAATTGGATCATTAACTAAAACTACAGGCAGTCCTGTTTCTTTAGCGATCACTCGATCTAGATTTCTAAGAAGTGCTCCGCCACCAGTCAAAGTTATTCCACGCTCAATAATATCAGCAGACAATTCAGGTGGAGTCTTTTCTAAGGCTACTCTAATCATCTCAATAACCTGGTTAATAGGCTCAATGAGGGCTTCTCGAATCTCATCCTCTGTTACTGTAAGTTGCCGAGGAACACCCTGA
>CAZTER010000566.1:0-1701 GCA_964612045.1 uncultured Bdellovibrionales bacterium | reverse complement strand
TGCTCTTACTGGATCTATTGGAGCTGGAAAAAGCTTAATTTCAAGCCGCCTAGAAAAACAGGGGGTTGTAGTTTTAGATTCTGACATCCTAGCACGTGAAGCTGTTCAACCTGGTCAGATCGCACTAAAAGAGATCGTTGCTAAATTTGGAGATTCAATCCTAGAGACAGACGGCTCTCTCTCCCGCAAACGGCTTGGCGACATAGTATTTAGCGATGCCACCGCTAGAAACGAACTTGAGCAGATCCTACATCCCCGCATAAGAGCAATGATGCTGGAGAAGATCGACTCAAACTTAAAAAATGGAGCCCCTCCTCTCGGAATAGTCCTAGCTGTAATCCCATTATTATTTGAAAGCAGAGCTAAACATCCAGATTTTGATCTAGTTGTAGTAGTCTCGGCTTCGAGAGATCTATGTATCTCTCGAGTAATGCAGAGAGATAAATGCACTAGAGAATCGGCAGAGCTCAGACTAAACGCACAGTTACCAACAGCAGAGAAAGAGCTAAGGGCTGATGTTGTGCTTTCAAATACACGCGATATCTCCTCTCTAGATTCTGAAGTAAATACTCTCTTAAAACGACTAGTTAAACTTCGCGATGCTAAGAGAGCTTTAGTTTCAAACACAGCAGTATAAATATTCTTAGTTGACAGGTTGGCGAACTCATTGAAAACTATTTAGATATTATTAGGTTTTCTAAAGGAGCCAAATGGGTCGCCCAAGCGTAACAGGGAGAGTTCAAGCGCGTTTTAATGCGATCTTACCTATTCTGTTAGTCCTTCTCGCCGCTAGAGCGATCATGTTAATCTTAAATGTTCCACTTTTTGAGATTCCAATGTTAGATGCCCTATTAATTGATATCTGGACATTTGTGAGGGATCTAATTCTTAAATTAGCGAATTCTGAGCTAATACCAAGATTGGCATAGCTACTACCCAAAGATTCTCAGTTAAAATTTAGCGAGCTTTATTAGGCTAGAATAGCAAACTGCTGTTATCATCTAACAATATCATATTCATCGACTATCTCTCGACCGACCACCTCTTCAAGCACATCTTCAAGAGTGACAACCCCTGCGAAGGAACCACGCTCATCAACAACCGAACAGATCTGTTGTCTGTCTTCAAGAAGATGTAGCAACAACTTATCTGCACGCATTAACTCTGGAACTGTTTCTATAGATCGAATTATATCTTTAAAGGCGATATCACCCTCACCTTTTAATAAATACCGCAGTATATCTCTCTGCCTTACATATCCAATCAATGTATCTGGATCATCAGCGGCATGGACAGGAACTCTTGAGTAGTTCCAGTCATGAACTTCATCCGCCACTTCAAACAACTTAAGTGCCTCATCTACACGAAAAACATTCATTCTCGGAGTTAGAATATCTCGAACAAGAATCTTATCTAGTCCTATAACATTTGAAATTACAGATCCCTCTAGATGATCCAGTGCTCCCTCCTCTGTTCCTAGAGCAGCCATTGATAACACCTCTTCTTGAGATACTGCTGGAGCTTCATCTTCAGGTTCCATTTTTGAGGTTAACCAACGAGAGCAGCGGATAACCGGCCAAAAGATCTTAATAAATAAATCTATCGGGATTGCGAATGCCAATCCGACCTGACGACAATAAGCTACACCTAAAAACTTAGGGATTAACTCTCCGATTACAAGCACTGCTGCCGCCATGACAA
>CAZTER010000565.1:0-1703 GCA_964612045.1 uncultured Bdellovibrionales bacterium | reverse complement strand
CATTAATGGTACTGCAAGAGGGTTCTCTTTCAGCCGTATCAATTCTTTCTGATATATTTATTAATAATCCTAAACTCTGGCTATATCCATCACCAACTCGAGTAGGAGTATACGGGCCACACGCATTAGTACTATGGCTAATGGGTGATTCAGCTCCCAATAACTTAGCCTACCTATCAACATTTGCATCGCTAGGAACGCTACTTATCGTTGCTACTATTGGCTATTTAATCGGAGGCTTTCCAACCAGCATTATCTCATCACTTCTTTATTCCTGCTCTCCTCTTAGCCTCGCCCTTGCTCGAAGAGGCTGGGTAGATGGAGTACAAGAATTTTTTGCTGCAATCTTATTACTCTGTGGTTTATTAATAGTTAAACAAAGCTCAATAAAACTTCTACCTTATATCTTGTTTTTTATCTGTGCTTGCTACTCTTTCGTTATAAAAGAGACCTCAATGCTTCTGGTTGGATTGATCACTCTTACAACCTCGACACTAATATTCATACAAGGACGTCGACTTCGAGCTGTATATGTTGCGCTACTAGGCTTCGTATCTATTCTTTGCGGAACTCTTCTTCTCGCATTTTTAGTAGGAGGCTTTCATCGCTTGGAGACACTAGCAACACATACTAAGGTTGCCATGCCATTTAATACCTATGCAAACATTTACCAAAATGGCCCATGGCATGATTTTATATCAGCATACTTTTATCTTACTCCTGCGTTTTGTGTATTGATTGCTAGCCTAGGACTAGTATGTATCCATCTTCCAACTATGAGATCTAAAAGGTGGATTACAGAGAGAAAATTTCAACTTCAAGTAATATTTTCCTATGCCATTACGATACTACTGATAGTTACGGCTTTCTGTATTCCACCATACTTAAAAAATCTTAGGTATATCGCATCGATAAACCCAATACTTTATATAGTTACTGGATATCTAATTGCTCAATTACTATCTAAGTCTGCAAATATGACAAAAAGGATTGCTGTAAATTTCACTATCGCTATTCTTCTTATAACAACAGTCTTCTTGGACATCTCTCACTACAAAAGGATAATTTTTAAAACTGATTGCGCTGATTTACCTCTTAAGATGATAAAGGCATGTAAGGCTAGTGCCTTAAGAAGTGACCTGATTAAAATGTCAAATAAATCATAAGATATTATCGATGCAAGTTAATTAGCTTCCAAATCAAGCAACTTTAATACTAAGCGGCATTTGTGAATCGAATAGCAACTTTTTATCTTAACTCATCATATCTTTGTTTTCTAAAGGTATGAATTTTGTAAATCACTGTGGTTAAGTTAACTAAGCCAAAAGGTGCTGTAACTCTATATTGGCAGAAATCATCGCTATCATAATATGTAAATTGAGCTTGACCTACACCAGCATCCACTCCGAATCCAGTTTCTCCAGCACTAACAAAATTCCAAGTTTTACCTACACATCCTGCTCTTTCAACAAGAAAAGGAACTCGTTCTAGAGGTTTTCCATCGCCAAAAATCTCTGCTTTTACCGTACAGTCAGTTCCATTAGCTATCTTATTTGCTTGTCTTATAACTCTTTTATTTTCAAAGTAACGATCGCATGCGCCCACTACCTTCACTACAACTCGTAAGTTCTTTGCGGAAATACTTTGCGCTCTTGGATCAATCTCAATTTCGAAGCTTAGAGCATCTTCAACTGAAGAATTTC
>CAZTER010000564.1:0-1709 GCA_964612045.1 uncultured Bdellovibrionales bacterium | reverse complement strand
GCTTATCTAAAACTATCTAATAAATCTCCTTATCAAACTCACGGAGCGGGCGTAAAAAGTGAATCTGAATTTCGGCAAAAAATACAGCAAAGCATCTCTATGTATGCGATTCACAGACATCATTGTCCTAAAGAAATCTATCAACTAATAACAAATAGCATACATATAATTGATGCGATCGAAAGCAAGCTAGCCAGAGAAAATGTAGTTTTAAGGGCAAATAAACTACGAAACTCTCAGCTCTACATCTCTCTTTATGATATTTTAAAAAACATAATCAAATAATACTTACGCTATAACTATAGCGAAAAACCTGTTTAAAATAGGCAATCAAGAGACAAAATTAATGTAGATACTAGCGATTAATAGAATTTGTAGATTTATAGCCAATTACGACAATCCGACTCTAATTATAGAGTTAGATATTTTCAAAGAAATCTGAACTGAACGATCACAATTACAGAATACTTAAAATCTCGCTTTTTTAGTTTATAATATGAAGCTTTATGTCTACATATTGTATTGAATTGCACTAATTTCTAACCTAATCTGTCACCAATATATCTCTCTAATCTGGCCATCAGTAATGAATAAATCTCTATCTTTTAAATCTACATTTCTAATACTGACTGCAGGAATAATATATCTACTTCTAACTACTCAGAGGGAGATAACACTGAAAGAAGTACTCGCCCTAGTAATCGCGGCTTCCTCTTTTGCTCTCATGACAGGTTACGAACTTTATCTGAGACGACGAGATGAAATGCGCGCGCACATCAATGCGATACATAATTCGATCAATAGTATAGTAATTGATGGTCAAAAAAACGAAACGGCTAATCTAAAAAAAATCTTTCAGAGATTTTCACAAGTAGACGCAAATTTTATTTCCTCCGGCAATAGAACACGGGAAGAATTAAAAGCTTTAATCAGTCTTGTCGATGATATCGTAACTGCACTTAGCAAAGGTAAAATTGACTCTGAATCAAATAATCAACTTATAACATTTAAACTTTCTCAGATTGATAAAAATACTGAAGAACTAAAAAAGCAGTTGGAGAAAGAGATTTTAGCAAATTCAAAAATATCGATAGACTTAGAGAAACGATATCAAGATATAACAAATGTATTAAATGATGGTAATACTCACAGCTCTAAACTTTTATTTTTAATTGAGGAGATAAAAGCTAGAATTTATTGGCTAACTGACTATTGCAGTTCTGAGGCGAAAAATGAGCTGGCAAAAATAAATGCCGAGCTCTCAAATATACATATAGGCTTTGAATCACTCTTAAATAGAATTTCTCCGATACAGGAAGAGATAAAGACTATACACAATAAATTAAGTCCTATTGAAGAGACCACCAATAAGACTTCGCATCTTACTAAAGAAATACAGGAAACTATTTCATCTTCAAGCTCTTCTATTAGCAATGAAATTTTTGAATTAAGAAGAGCATATCCTCAATATCAAGATTCACAAGACAAGCAAATTAAAGCGCTTCATGAGCAGCTAAAGGAGATGGGAGCTAGAATCAGTAGCTCAATGGAGATAATAGGAGCTGCGCAGAAAAAGGTAGAAAATGCATCGATTGGAACGCAAGCGTTACTTGAAGCTATAAATTCATCGTTAGAAGTTGCAGCTAAGATAGATTTAGAATCAAAAGAAAAACTGTTGGAGCTATTTTCAACAAAATAAACAGACGTTC
>CAZTER010000563.1:0-1720 GCA_964612045.1 uncultured Bdellovibrionales bacterium | reverse complement strand
TTATTTAATAGAGAAATGAGCAAGGATATCTTGCCTCTCTCTCTGTTGTTCCCTCCGGTGTTGATCTCTATCTTGGGTGGACAAAATACAGCGCTGACTATGTTTTTATTAAGTGCGAGCGCTCTTTTATTAAGATCAGAGAAGGGGAAAATTCAACTCTTTGCGGGAATCGTTAGCGCTCTCATTCTTTATAAACCTCAATTTGGATTAATGATTGCTTTTCCACTTATGTTAGTAACAACATCCTATTTTAGGATCGGATATTTGCTATCCTCTCTTGCTCTTATTCTCCTTAGTTTCTACGTCTCAGGTGTTGATTGGCCTGGTTCATGGCTTGAGCTAGCAAGAGTTTTTGCTCCAGAAAACTTTAAGGTAAACGGACCCATGATGTATTCAATTAACTCATTGGGTTATTGGATTGATAGTTATTTCGGACTGAAAGGAATCTTTCAATGGATCGCTGTAGTTGTTTCCCTATCTGTATACGCAGCTTTGGTTATTATCTTTACCCTTAAAGTTCATCAAAGATCTCTCTCAGTATCAGAAGGGGTGATTTATCTAGCTGCAGGGATAACAGTTCTCTCTCCGCAGACCTTGTTTTATGATCTTGGGATTATGAGCCCAGTGCTATTTTATATAGCGAGCAATTCAAAAAGAGGACTCTTGTTCTTTATTGTAGTTGCGGTGTTTACTTTACTGGCTTTCCACTTACGGGACTTAGGACTGCCACTATTTAGTATTTTAGCAGTTCCGCTACTGATGGCGGTATTTCAGATCCTAATAAGAAGAAGCTCTTCCGTGAGCTTTCTACATAGAGAACATGGCTTTTAGGCCACATTCTAGGATCGAATTAGTCTAAGTTGCTTTTCTCTGAAATTACTTCTTCAACAATACTTGAAGTTATGCCAGAGATGGCAGCAGCTTCCATTTCAATCTTGGATAATGTTCGAGTTACCTTGACTGCGTGCAAGCCTTTTGGTCCCTCAATAACTTCGTATTCAACCTCTTCTCCATCCTCAAGAGTTTTGAAACCATCCTGTTCAATAACGGAATAATGCACAAAAACATCTCGGCCACTTCCGTGTTCGATGAAACCAAATCCTTTGGCATCATTAAACCACTTTACTAAGCCCTTTATTCTTTCCGAATTATTCTCTGACTCTGACATACTCCCTCACTCCTTACAGATGGGTACCTAGGCTGATAAGCTGCCCAAAAATTCTAAGTTATTCGAGCTGCGGATAATTCCAACACAACTAAACAGCGCAAATAACTCAGTTAACAGTTCAGATTCATCACATGAGCATAGGGATCCTAAAAAAGATCCCCTAATTGACATAAGAGACAACCTATCGAGTTTGTTAGGAATTGTTATCCCAGCAAACAGCCTCAATAACCCAAAATTTTTACGGTGCGCTAACATTTCAACTAAAATCCCCAAAGCTCCAAAATCGCTTGTGGTGTTAACAAAAAAGAAAATGCATCTAAACCGTAAATAGGGACGAGCTGTATAATAAATCCTGCTACTCTAAAAATCTAGGAAAATCTAATATCCAGCTTGTTCGACCTGTTTTAAGACAAGTAATATTAACCCACGGTTTTATAAATTTAAGTTAGGATAATTTGGTGGAAGATAATCTCGGATCTCTCTTAGCGCGAGCAAAAAGCCCAATCTGTATAGTGAGCTCAAATGGCGAATGTAATTTAGTTAGTGAAGGGT
>CAZTER010000562.1:0-1722 GCA_964612045.1 uncultured Bdellovibrionales bacterium | reverse complement strand
TAAGTGTAGAGCCATTAGCCTGTTATCAACATTTTCAAAGAGAAGACCAGAGAATTCTGCCGCATCAACTAAGATCCTTTCGTTTGAGAGGCTATCTAAAAGTGACTTTAGAAGATTAAGTGGATCTGATGAGTGATAAAACGCTCCGTATAGAAGATTCACCCCTAAAATCCCAATTGCTTCTTGTTGTGAAAGTGCATCTCTATCAGTCATTCTTACATGCAATAGGATCTGAGATGGGGCAGAGCCGTTCTTCGCTTGAAAGCGAATTCCTAACCATCCATGAAATTCACCTTTTCCAGAGTAGCTCTTGGCTGCAACTGTATTTGCAAACGCAAAGAGGGATTTTTGTGAATCCTTTAAGCGAGTCAGATTGAGTTCGTATTCATGATCCAACATCTGTAAGAGACGTTGCCTAGATACATATCGAACAGACTGTCCATAAATTGCATCGCTTACTGTCATATCATAAGCGGACATACTTTTAGCTACGGTGCCAGCAGCCCCACCAACTCTAAAGAACCAACGGACAACCTCTTGTCCAGCACCAATTTCTGCGAACGTGCCGTAGCGCGCGCCATCGATATTAATCTGCAAAGCTTTCTGGTGAGTATCAAGTTTAGAATGTGGCATCTATTACCTCTGGTTTGCCCCTTGGTTGGTCAGAAATATCCCTGATTTTGCGAATTAAGGGAAGGGAGACTAAGTATCCGTATCTTCCTTAAAAGTTTGATTATTTTTCTTTGCCGAGAGATATTGAGGCGTTATGCCCTAGGGTAGGCTGCCCTGCTTTTCAATTAAATATAGGGGATCTCCATGCGCAAGAGAAGTTATCTGTTATTACTCTCGATCTCAATCTTCATTGCACTTCCAACCTTTGCGCAGGAGATAGTAAAGCCTTTTAGAATCGGAGTTATTCTCGCCTTAAGCGGAGATCTCGCTAACTTTGGCAAGTATGTTCAACAGGGAGTTGAGTTAAGCTTGCAGCATCTCTCTGATAAGGAGAGATCTTTAATAGAGATAGAATGGCAAGACGATCAATTTAAGCCAGCTCAGAGTGTATCAGCTTACCGTTCTATGATGGCTAAAGCTCCGTTAGATGCAGTTTTGTATCTTGGATCTAGTCCTGGACATGCATTAGCTCCATTAACAGAGAGGGATAGTGTGTTGTCGATTGGGGTAGGAGCCTCTGATGGTTCTATTGTGAAAGATCGCAAGTTATCTTTTCTTCATTGGATAACACCTGATGATGAAGCAGTTGCTGTAGTTAAGGAGTTAACAAAAAAGGGCTATCGAAGAGTCGCGATTGTCGCGCATGAAAAGGAAGGTCCGCAGGCTATAGTAAAAGCGATCGTTAAACACTTAGATGAAGGTGGAGTCGGAATGCCTAGAGTCGTATTTGAGGAGGCTCTTCCTGTAGATTCTAAAGATTATAGATCTCTAATTAGTAAGCTTCGTAAGACTCGCCCTGAAGTAATCTTTACCTTGTTATTTCCAGGATCTGTGGCCTCGTTTGTGCGACAGGTGCGAGACCTTGGAGAGACTGCAGATCTCTGTAGTGTTGAGGCATTCGAAGATAAGGATGAGGTGCTTGCTGCTGGAGATGCACTGAAGGGTGCTTGGTATATTACCGGCTCTACTGGATCAGATGAGTTTGTCGGAATGTTTCTAGCTAAGTTTGGTGTCGAGCCTGCATGGGCTGCGGCAAATGCCTTTGATGCT
>CAZTER010000561.1:0-1723 GCA_964612045.1 uncultured Bdellovibrionales bacterium | reverse complement strand
ATCTTTCTTATCTCTTATCTGATCTGGAACATTATGATCCCACTGGGGAATCTTTGTTGGATCATAGTAAAGGATAAAACCATCAAGTTTTCTCTGGGAACCTTGAAAAGAGCTCTGAATAAGAAGCTTTCCTCCACTATCTACATATCTTTCAAAAAAATCTCTGGTATAGAATTCACCAACAACACCACCAGAACTCTCAAATCCTTCTGAACCTGGTTGTCTTCTATTTGCCTCAACTAACCTTAAAATATCCTTAGTCCATAAAGCTAATTTACTTTTACCTATTAGCTCTGTACTAGGGATATCTTGATCAATACTTAAATCTACAAGACTGGCAACTTCATTCAGCGCAAGACGCCAGTCTCTAAGTACACATCCAAAGACAACTTCGCCGTAATTGGAAGGCTGAAAGTCTTGATCTAACTTTATATTACTAAAAACTAGACTAAATTCTGAGCAGCTAGACAACACTCCTGCTACCTCTACTAATCGCCCGTGTGAGATTTGCAGATCTTTAAGTGCTCTCAAAATATTCTCGAATTTATGACTTTGCAAACCTCCTGTGCAGTTATCAACCTCGCGGAATGCTGCTGAAATTATAGGAGATTCCATTCTATCTAAAGCAGCACTAAATCTATTTATATCAGAGACAATCCCCTGATATGCAAGCTTGTCGGTTAACACCTGATATCCATCTGCTGTCTGCGTATCTCCTTCTCGTGGACTAAGTGGATGAGCCCATTTCTCAGCATCCTTCTCAGGTGCCATTACAATTGTTGATAGAGCTCGCGAGATGTTGCGTCGATTAGTTGGAGCACTACTTCGGATCGCTTCGAAGTCCTGGTCTGACAATTTTCCGATCTCAGCGATTAATGTCAGAGCATTAATCTGATCAAAGACCTTAGCCTTTTCTGGCAACTCCTGATACTGGACAAAAAGTTTGCCATAGTTATCTCGAGTAAAGCTAGTTGCAGCTTTAGGCAGAGTATCTAGACCAGAACGAGATCTCATCCATGCGCGATGTGTAATATCAGCTATAGCATGAATAAAATCAGCAGAGGTTTTAATGCCATTTAAACTAGCAACTTTAATAGCACCATCCTCTGATTTAACCTGTCTAATAAGGTCTGATATCTTGTCACGATCACATAGCTCTTTTCCGATCGCGCGTAAGAGAGTTATATCTTCTGCTCCAAGCGCACGTAATTCATCACAGAGAACGACTCCCAGAAGTTTTTTCATCCTTATAGTTTCAGGGCGATTTCTTATTGAAAGTGCATTCTGTAAAGCATTAGGATCTTCTGGCGTTAGAGTAAGACGATCAAGATATGCTTGATATTGGTGATCTACAAAACGCTCAAGCATTGAGGCTCCAAGTTCACACCAGATTGGCTTTCTATCAAACGCTACCGGAATTATCTCAGAGACCTTCAATTTTAGACCATCGAAGTCAGATCCAGATAAATCATTAAGAGCAGCTGCAATCTGACATACGGATCTGCACTCAAGCTTCTGCTTGATTCGCTCACCACTAGAAGATTCACCAATTAATTGAAATAAGGAATTTGCCGCGATTAAAGTATCTGGGATAAAAGATCCAAGGTAAGAGATATTATTTTGAGATACTATTGAATTTGAGAGATCTAAATTATTAACGATTGAGGATCTTCGCTTAAGATCCTTCCCAAGCTCCCTTAATTCATTTAAAGCATCTACTCCG
>CAZTER010000560.1:0-1745 GCA_964612045.1 uncultured Bdellovibrionales bacterium | reverse complement strand
AAATAATCCCGACTCAAAGTCTCCTATTTTTGCTTCAGGGTTTAGAAACGCCTTTGGTCTTGCTATAGATCCACGCGATGGAGCTCTTTTTGCCTCAGACAATGGCCCAGGATGTGACGACGAAATAAATCTCGTAGCTCCAGGTGCTAACCTTGGTTGGCGCACAGATCAACCATGCGGCGATACAGATCCAGCTTTTACTCAACCTATAGTTCGATTTAATCCATCTATTGCTCCAACCGGTATGACTTTTTATCAAGGAGATAAATTCCCAGACCTTCAAAACAATCTACTACTAGCGGATTTTATAAATGGTCATATTACTAGATTCCAAATCGAAGAAGGTTCAGGAGAAATTACAAACAGTGAGATATTCTTAAATGCAGGTCTTGGACAACTAATTGATGTAGTGAGCGGAGAAGATGGTTATATTTATATCGCCTCAACAAATGCGATATATCGCTTAGTCCCCTAGCCTCTTAAATACCTTTTAAATATACGAGATAACAGCTTAAGTAGCTGTTAGAAAATGACACATCATAACAATGGTAGAGCATATATTTTATATCGCCATTAATTTCAAAGATGCAGAAGCTTGCCGACAAATCCAATATAGCTCCTCTATGCTCTCCAGCTACAACCGAACCTTTGGACTTGAAAGCTCCAGTTGCTAATAGAAACGTTATACATCACCAAACAAGGGTCGAAGAACTAGTTCAACAGATAAAGCCGACCATCTTTCACCTATGCAAATTACTTGAAGACTCAGCTGTATTAGCGAATACAAGTGGAATCATCATCGAAGGACCAAGTGCTGCTTTTCTAGGTAATTTTTTCCAAAGAGTTGCGAGTATACTTCAACAGAAAGAGCTAACTGCAACCTTAATTGATCCACCAAGTTCAAGAATGTTAGAGAATAAAGAAACACTTCCGGCTTTCAGCCAAGAGATTCTAAGAATGAAAGATGAGTTTGGAGAATCTCCATTAGTGATCTCGGAATTTGTCTATGCAGGTCGGCACTGCAAAACTCTTCATAAAATCTTCCAAGAGCATGGAATCGAGGCAAGTTTTGGTATTCTGAGCGCGAATATAAATGGAGAAGCTGCTCTACGAGCATTAGGTATCGAAAAACTCTTTGTTGGAACAAATGAAGATAGTCCGTTTGGATTAATCCTAGGTAACGGAGCTTTAAATCAGATCGTATCCGAAAAAAGAAATAAAGGACTAGAAGAAATAGTGCGTAGCTGGGATTCTTTTGATGACGAAGGCGAAGATGCACTAACTCGTCATGAAAAAACGCTGATCATAGCAAGAACGGAGGAAATACTTGACGAGATCGTTGTTGAATACTTAGCATCAAGAAAATAAGAGATTAGAACTACAATAAGTGTTACTCACCGTAGACAACAATAGTTTCCGAGCGCCATAAACCACCTAATACGCTAAATCGCTTTAGATCACAGTAATGAACCTTAGAAAGTCCAGCTCTATGAGCAGCTTCAATAATTGCATTAGAACTCCAAGATATTGTTGTCCCTGGAACTCTCGGAATATTTACATTCTTCTGCATTCCTACTCCAAGCTTATCTGACGCAGGAGTATTTCTCATATCTGTACAAAGAGGTGTTACTGTATTTGTATAAATATATCCGCAGCCTGATAGGACTAAGTTTAATAACGTACACTCTTTCCCACCACGGCGGTTGCCTGAATCAGTCTTCTGAAGGTTGTTCTCATTACGATTC
>CAZTER010000559.1:0-1748 GCA_964612045.1 uncultured Bdellovibrionales bacterium | reverse complement strand
CTATTGGCTGAGGCATAGGCGCAGGCGGTGAACGATCTGGGGTTGGCGCGGGGTCAGGTTTCGGCGCTGGTTTTGTTGGAGGAGGCTCAACCGCAGGTGCTGGACTATTTTTTATCTGAATCATTACGACTCCTGTTCTAGTAAATTTAAAATCTCGCGGCTTATTCTGTGTCGTTCTACTCCGATAATCAGATGTACCTGTGAAATTTTGCTGGCTAGAGAGGTTTCCCAGAACTCTTTCACTCCAGGATCAGGCCATGTTCCTGGATATGGAATATCGAAAGCTTCTCCATCACAAAAAACTTTCCAATTTTTAGGATCAATATACCAAGGTGATTTTAAAGAGTGTCCAAAGTGTCTTTGATCAACGGCTATAAATATCGGAGCATTCTCCTCTCCAAAATATCGCCAAGCTTCTCTCAACATATAGTAACTTGGATTAACTACCTGCCCAGAATTTAACGGGGCAAGCTGTCTTGCTCCTTCCATTCCAATGTCGAGATCCTCAGAATCTACAACTCGACCGAACTGTCCCCAATAAGCTCTTAGAGCAACAAAAACATCGAAGAGATCTAAATATGCTTTTGCAACCTGATAGCTTTCTTTAGCCGCCATTCTAGCTGGCACTAAACTACGGTCATTGATCTCAAGTAACATATTATTAAAATCGAACTCTCCGGTTCCCCAGAACGCATGATGAATATGTCCTTTTATGTCTGTCACCAGCGCGTTCTTAACCTCTTGATTATCAAATAACTGTCGTTCTCTAGAGTGATAAGCCGACGAGGATGGCTCTGGTGCCTTTGCGAGAGTTCCGAATAAATTTGTGGGATGTGTGAGATCTAGGAATGGAAGGTCTTTTCTTACAGACTCATTTCTAAGTATTTCTATATTTAAATCTTGAGCTCCAATCCTATTAGTATCTGGATTAAATCTAAATCCATCTTCTAATGAAAAGGAGTTTAATCTAAGAGCAGGCTCAACTAACTCTCGCGCGATAAGATAGTATCCTTCTACTTGATGATTAAAATAATGGTCATTTCTTATCACGGCAACCATAGGAACACCGTTAAACGTATAATCCTGTCCCTGCTGAATTAAGATATAATGGCCGCGAATCATCCATACTTCACAACCATCTATTTCAGTAATTGCTTGTGGAGAGAGATGCTTCCAAGCTTTCTTATATCCTCCAAACCTATCATCTTCGCTCCAAACCTCAGGAAGTATGGCATCTAATTTTATTAAACAACCCATTCCGCGCCCAGGAAAGGTATCGTGTCGTTCACTATTTAGAGTCCATGCTGAAACGGATCCAGTCTCTTTAGATCTTGATGCATCCACCATAAATCGAGACATTATTGGAGGTTCTCCATCTGGAGCATGACGAGCATCAATTGTGAAAGCAGAGAAGCTTTCTGCTAATTTTATTCCCCGAACCATTATTTCAGAGGCTTCTCTTTGTAGTCTACGCGCAAGGGGATTAGGAGTTCCATCAGATTGATAAATTCTTGTTGGAGGACCGTCGCTCCAAGTAAGATCTCTAAATGCCTCTCTTAAAACCTCTTTATTATATCGTGAGTTATCTTTTAAGATCTCTTTTGCTAAAACTTGAGACATCACTAGTGTCAGTGCTTCACAGAAACTCTCTAGATTGTTAGCTCTAGGATCTGAAGAAACGCGTGCGTATATCTGTGCTAAAGATCCATCTGGTGGTTGAACTCCTAAGAATCTTACAACATCGTGCA
>CAZTER010000558.1:0-1751 GCA_964612045.1 uncultured Bdellovibrionales bacterium | reverse complement strand
AATACAGGGTAATTTTCAATCTTTTCCAAGGGCTATTCTGATAGCAGAATAGCTGAGAATGAATCCTAGGTATAAACTATGAGAGCCATCCTTTCTAAATGTTACGAATACTTCACCTCTTACCACGAGAGTATAGCAAAGTTTCTTGTGATCTCCCCTTTTCTAACAGGTCTACTATTCCTACCTCTTCCTAAAGAAATGACAGAGGCAGTTAAGGCTCTGAAGGAGATAATGACATTATGGGTTATCTTCCTCGGATGGATCTTTATCCTATCACAATCTATCAAACTTAGACTTATTGGAAATTCGATAAGCAAGGAACGTAGAAACTTTATCTCGATATTTGCGAAGGTCTCTCTCAAAGAACGAATTCTTACAATTAGTATTCTACTAGTTTTAACAGCAGCGATCTTAGCACTCGGTCAATATTCAGGATTAGGTGGACTTTCACTTCTTCTGATGTTTTTTACAGGAACAGCCGCTCATCATATGATTGTAAATTTCTCTCCAACGCCGAAATATTATATCCATCTACTTCTTGCCGCATTTATCTGTGCTGGAGTATTAACCTGCTTAGCTATTGAGCCCACCTTTGAGCCTGCTTTTTTTGTTGTCTCTACCGCTCTAACAATCTCTGCACTAACTCCAAGTTTAAAGATTAAATATCTTTTAAGTCCAATAACCATGGATCCTATTTCACATAAGATCGTGAGGCTTTTAATGATCTCTCCACCCTTTCTGATCTCACTACTAGTTTTTACTAAGCAATTAAACTCCTTCTACCTTCTGACCTTTATTCCTCTGGTCATATCTATGAGACTCCCTAATGCTAAATCGGAGAGCTCAACTATACTTACTGCCAATTCGCTTTTTTTCATGTTAGTTATCTTAGGTTGTCGCTTTAGTTGAGGGCTTTAAGATGTATTATCCTAGTAAAAATCTAAGACTAATTAGCTCTGCGCTATTCTTCTGCCTCTTCGTCTCTCTTTCTCTTACCGCCATTCCTACCGCGGCAGAGAGCCAAGAAAGTTCATCGATGAAGCGCTCTATCGGATTAAACGAGCAGGCATTAAAGGCTCTTAATTCTAATAATCTTGAAGAAGCCGAAACTCTTTTAAGAGAGGCTATCAAAATAGATCCAGGAAACTTAACTGCGGCATTTAATTTGGCAGGCGTTTTAGTTGTAAATCTGAAAAAAGATGACGCTATCTCAATACTAAAAGAATACACCTCTAAATACCCAAAAGATGCTGGATTATTTGTAAGGCTGGGAGATATAACCTTCTCATCAGAAAACATTAAGCAATCAATTGAATATTACATCAAAGCATTTAAGCTTGAGCCAAAGTATCCTCGGTTAGCTGCTAAGCTTGGTTTAGTCTATGCACTGAATCAGGATCTTAAAGAAAGTGAAAAATATCTTAGAAAGGCAACAGAGCAGGATCCAGAAGACAGCGAAGCCCTTGGTAACTTAAGTAGTGTTTTACTTAGAAAAGGTGCTGTAAAGGAATCTATTGAATTTGCTAATCGCTCGATCAAGATCAAGCCAACAGCAGAGACCTACATAACCTTAGGTTCTGGATTCGAAGCTAGCAAAAAATTCAAGAAAGCTGAGGTTGCATTTAGAAAAGCTCTTGAACTAGGTGCTAAAAATAAGGAATTAGAGGAAAAAATCCAAGCTATCTCTAAACTAGAGCAAAAATAGATTGTTATAGCGACTCAGTAATATTTATAAGAATAATTAAGAAATT
>CAZTER010000557.1:0-1753 GCA_964612045.1 uncultured Bdellovibrionales bacterium | reverse complement strand
GAGCAGAAGAAAGAGACGCCATCATTTTCTATCGATTCATTACTTCAAGCCTCTCTTCCTTCTGTGTTTAGAGGTACAGTAGATAAGGATAAAAAACCCCTTTTAGTAGATGGCGACTCAGATCTTGCAAAGAGTCTTACAAAGGCATGCTTTGTGGTATGGAAGGATGTTACAAACCCAGGTGAGGCAGTAACTGCTTATTCATTTAAGTCTGATTATACGACAGGCGCTCTTAAAGTTAGATTAACATTTGATAATATCAAACAAGGTGATCCCGGACATATCATTATTAGTTGCAGGTCGGGTGATAATGGCTCTTTTGAGACTATCGCTTCACAGGTGATCTCCTCACATGCTGGAAAAGCAGATGTTAATTTCTCGCTTAATTCAGTAGGTGAGGGAACGGAGTTTAGGATTACTACCTTACCTAACTTCAAGTTAAGTGCTGTCTCAGCATGGAAAAAGAGCTAACAACTATCTTTTTCGGATTAGTCTACTGAGATTTATCCCTTAGTAATCAGATAATTAATAATGTTCTTGGCTAACTATCTCGTGCTAGATAGTGATCGAGTCGTTTCTTCCCCTATTGGGACCAACTTTAAGGTTGTTTAGTATGAAGAAAGCATCAGCTTTAATACTTATTTATTTATCTATTATCTCTGCTACTACAGTTTTAGCAGAGATTCATCAGTGTAACGGGATATTGACTAATAAGCCGTGCGAAGGAGAATCCCAGAATAAGATGGAGGAAAAGGTTTCTCCTCCAAGGTCTCCAGAGGATATCTCGATGGAGAAGCGCAAATTATTGATTCATGATCTTGATATGAAAAGGATCGGAGCGCGAAATCAGTTTGGACTTGAGATCGGCATTACCTCTGAGCGTTCTATCTGTATGAGTAAAGAAACAACTGAAGAGGAGTGTGCCGCTGCCGTTTCTGCCAAAGAGAAAGAGATTGAGGAGCGTAGCTTAATAGTAGCTCAATCTATGGATAATAAGCCGGTTGATAATCGAAATGTAGGTGGTGATACAGTGATTATTCAGCAGAATCAGGAGCAGAATATATTACTTGGTAACAAGCCTAGACCAAGGCACACACCATCCAAGCAACTTACTCCGGAAGAGGAAGCTTATCTTAGGCAGTTAATGTTGCGCGGAGAGATTGATGAGGGTGCTAGTGGATTGCCCCCTTCTGGTCCTGCAGGTAATTGAAATTAATCATATTATAAAAAGCAGAAGCATTTTAGATAGCTGAGTAGATCTCTCTATTATAGGGGTGGAGAGATGCGTCTTAAAGGATTAGCAAAGTGGGGATACCCGAGTGGAGAGTTCATATATCCGAACTCTATGCCCTTGCCTGGAAAGCGGGTACCACTAGCCGTAAGGATTGTAACTGATATTCTATCGATACTCTTTATTGCATATGCAGTATTTCTTTTCTCCGCTGCATTACCTGTAAATACTACAGCACAGTTTCATGAAAGAATGTGGAGATGCTCTACTGATTTAGGAGCTATTCCTAGTTCAAGACTCGGAGCTATGTTGATCTGTTTGCGTTCAAAGATTCCGTAATAACTCTAAAGTAAATACTGATGTCTGTTGCTTGCTTGAGATTATTATCTCATTCATGAGGATCTTTATTAGCGCTACACTACTGAGCCGCTATAATTTGGGCAAAAAAAACGGGGACCGAAGTCCCCGTTTCCTCTTCATCTGGAAAGTTTAATCTCCAGAAGCAGTTTTTACTTTCTAGCT
>CAZTER010000556.1:0-1755 GCA_964612045.1 uncultured Bdellovibrionales bacterium | reverse complement strand
TGCCTCCACAGCATAGCAGGGCAATTCCAAATACAACCACAATAGTTGCACCTGTTGGCAGGTCTAAAATATAAGAGCCAAGAATGCCTAAAAAGCTAGCTATTAAAGCGACACTCCATCCAACAAGTAATTTGCCAGTGGTATTGCTACTTAATAAAACTCCACATAAAGCTGGAACTACTAAGAAAGAGAAAACTAGTAAAACACCAGCTATTTCAACAGAAGAGGTTACGACTACAGCGAAGAGAGAGTAAAATATAAAATCCCAAAATCTTACATTAACACCGGCTGAGATTGCTGATTCTGGATCTTCTGAAATTAGAAGAAATTTATCTCTAAACCTCCAATGAAAGATCCCGACAATAGAATAAAGGATAATAACTTTAACTATCTCACTCCACTCTATAAATAAAAGATGCCCGACAAGAAGAGCTTTAAGTTCCTCTCCACCTTCAGGAGCTAAGCTAAGAATTAAAACAACAGCTGCACCAGCTACAGCATAAATCACACCTATTACGGCTTCTTGAGGGATAATCTCTTTCTTAAAGCGAGTCATTGCGAGAGCTGCTGCACCTAAAAGCGAGCAGAGTAATGAAATTATGTAGCTTTGCGTAGTATGAAGGGTAAAGCCTGCAAGGAAAGCGAAAGCTCCTCCAAGAGCTGCTACTTGAGCTAGTGCTAAATCAACAAAGATTACCCCTCGTTTTACAATGTGCAGTCCTAAGTAAGCATGGATGCCTGCCAAAATTATGCAGGCCAAAAGCGGACGAAGCATTATCTCAAATAGATCTGATATCACATGAACCTATCTTTATTTGTCAGGGTACAAGCTAGTAATAGTTGTTATATTATAGTCCAGCATATCTATGTAAGAGCTACATTCAGGAAGCTCTCCTACATTTTGACAAAGTAAGAGCAACTTTGCTCCAGTTTTAAAGTTTAAAAGTTCTGCAGAGTTTTTTGGATAGTAAGTTGCTTGAATTATCCCCTTAATTTCTTCAGTTTGAATAGCATTTATCAGCTCTTCTAAGTGCTTTGGAGTCGGAGGAATGCCAGGTTTAGGTTCGATAAAATGTGAAATCTCTGCTCCTAGGAAGTCTGTTAGATAGACCCATTCATCGTGATAGGCGATAAATCTCTTATCTTTGAGCTTTTTTGCTGCAATGTGCCAATCATTAACTTTACTAGATAGTCTCTCCATGAACGATAGTAATCGCCCCTGAATCTTATCTTTATCACTCGGGCGCATTTCAGTTAACTTCTGTGCGATAGCTTTAGCAATTTCTCCGCCATTTTTTGGGCTTAGCCAGTAGTGAGGATTTCCAAATAAGTGAATATCTCCGTCGGCTCTACTAAGTTTTCTAGTAGGAACATTAAGTAAGGAGATAGTCCTCGATAGGTCAAGTTGCTTTGTTCCACCTTCTCTAACCTCTGCTCTTGCAGAGGCATCAACAAGAGGCTGTCTCCAAGCCTCAAGGTCGAGACCTGCATGTATAAAAAGATCAGCTCTTTTTAAGCGTAATACATCACTCGGTTTCGGTTCGATAAAGTGAGGATTAAATTGTGGAGAGGCAACAGATTTAGTCGATACAAGATCGCCACCAATTTCATCAACGATAGATGCGAAGGTTGGAATAGTCGTAAGGATAGAGCTTTTATCTTGAGCTAATAGTGGATTGGCTATGATAGCCAGGTAGGCAACTAATATTAATATTCTATTAATAATAAAGTTTCGCATAAGTTTCCTATTACTGA
>CAZTER010000555.1:0-1756 GCA_964612045.1 uncultured Bdellovibrionales bacterium | reverse complement strand
AAGAGCTTGATTGTGAATAATCTCTTGAAGATGCTTTACTAACTCTTTAGTGCTATCAAAATCTTTGAAGTTGATAATTGAATTCTTATCAGGAATGTAATCATATACCTCATCACATCCCCAATAGATTGGAATAGTCCCACTAGCTAATCCATCTAAAACTTTTTCGGAAACATATTCTTTTAAGATCTGATTCTCGAAACAGAATGAAAACATATATCGTTTCAAAATATCTCTTTTGCCATTCCTCCAATTTGCTTCTAACCTAGAAGAATTTGGAGTAATGCTACAAGGGTTGGAATTGTTGAGTATTCTTCCAAATGAGTCAGTTGGAAATTCCGCCATTAATTCCCTTAATATTTTTGTTCTAAACGAACAATTATCTGCGGAAACAAAAGCTGCTACTTTAGGTATTCGTGAGGAAAAAGATGGATCATGAGTGCGATTTGCAATCTCGATATGAAGATGTGGTGAATATAAAAATCTAATATCTGAATCCTTGGTAAATCCAATATTTAGATCAACATATTTTTTTAGATTTGGTTTACCTATTGCTCCAGTAACAGCAAATGGCTCTAGAAATATCCCAACAAGAAAATTTTTCTCTGATTTTATATTTTTAAATATCTGCTTGTCTGAGTAATCGGCATTTAATATTGTTCCTTCAACTAGCCATATATCAGCTTCCTTTATCTCTTGATTATTATCTAGTGATTTAAACTCTGGAACATCAGTAAAGCTAAATTGATAATCTGTAAGACATGCTAAAGCTCGTTTCGAGTCACAAATAAAATTCGATCCTCCGAAATGACGGAGTGTTTTCCCTATAGTCGCTATCTTTATATTTTTATTCAAACGAGCTTTTTATTAGATATGCTGTTATATCGAGCTTTGTGAATGAAGATAAGGTTATCATATGAATATTTATCTCTTATTTCATGCTTGGTAAGATGACGGTCCTGGATTTCGTATGCTTGGTATTCAAGCTCTAACATCTGTTGGATTAAGGATGCGCTAGAACTAACACCTGGTAATTGATGGTCTCCTACTTCTAGCGAGATGATAGGTCTAAATTTTTCTAAAGTTTCAGTCATTCCTTTTATAATTTCACTCTCAGAGCTTTCAGCATCAATCTTTATAAAATCAGGAGTTAATTTATATTCAGCAACTAAGTAATCAATACTTATAGATCTTACAAACGTAGCTCTCGGAATTCTCTTTACCGTTATTCGAGATGGCATTCTTGGCTCGTAAAAGGAATTAAAAGCGGATAGGTCTTTTGAGAAGACATTGAGTAATTTTATCTGATTTGAGGACCAAGCTGCTGCTTCAAGTGCTGTAATGTTCTTACTGACCAAGCAATTTTCTTTTAGCGTTTTGAATGTTTCTCGACACGGTTCCATAGCAAAAACGCAACCGTTCTCTTTCACTAGGTGTGCCGCTAAGAGAGAGTGAAATCCAATATGAGCTCCAATATCAATAAAGCACATTCCCGGAGATAAAAAGTTAATTAATGCTTCACATAAATTCTCTTCAAAAAATCCTGTTCTCTGAATTAGTTCAGAAACAATATCTCCTGGAATTCCTTTAAGCTCTTTTGCCCAGAATGTTTTACAAATTTTAGCTTCTTCTCCTAGCTTTTTTTTTGAACATATCGACCTTAAAGCTAAGATTTTAAATAATGCAAATTTCCTAAGGTGTGTTGCTATAAGAAGTTTTTTTTGCTGTTCAATCATCTGAACTTCTGTTTATTTTG
>CAZTER010000554.1:0-1760 GCA_964612045.1 uncultured Bdellovibrionales bacterium | reverse complement strand
TGGAGCAAGAATCCAAGAAGGAGTAGAAAGTCTTGGCGGATATGCTGATATATTTCTAAAAAATGTTCGTCTCTCTGGTGTTGTCCCGCAGATATCCTTAATCATGGGGCCTTGTGCAGGAGGAGCTGTATATTCCCCTTCTCTGACAGATTTTGTTTTCATGGTTGAAAATTCAAGTCACATGTTCATTACTGGACCTGATGTTATCAAGACAGTTACCGGAGAACTCGTTGGCAAAGAGGAACTTGGTGGAGCAACGACTCACAGCACAAAAAGTGGCGTTACTCATTTCACTGCAGCCGACGACAAAGCTTGCATCGAATTGTGTCGAGAACTTCTAACTTTTATTCCACAGAACAATCTAGATGGAGCACCAGTATATGACTTCACTCCTGACGCTCTACCAGATCTATCATACTTAAACGACCTTATCCCCGACTCGTCCACAAAACCTTATGACATGCGTGAAGTTATCAAAGCGACAGCAGACAACTCTTATTTCTTTGAGATTCAAGAGAAATTTGCACCTAATATAGTAATAGGATTTTTACGAATCAACGGGGAGAGCATTGGAGTAGTTGGTAACCAACCACTTCATCTTGCCGGATGCTTAGATATAGATGCGAGTACAAAAGCTGCAAGATTTGTCAGGTTTTGTGATGCTTTTCAGATTCCCCTTCTAACATTAGTCGATGTCCCTGGTTTTCTTCCTGGTATAAATCAAGAATTAGGTGGAATTATCCGTCATGGAGCAAAGTTATTATATGCCTTTGCGGAAGCCACAGTTCCAAAGGTAACAGTCATCACACGCAAAGCATATGGTGGTGCCTATGATGTTATGGCTTCAAAACATATTAAAGCAGATCTAAATCTCTCCTTCCCTACTGGAGAATTAGCAGTAATGGGATCAGATGGAGCAGTAAACATAATCTATAGAAGGGAGATCGAGGAGGCCACAAAACGAGGAGAAGAGAAACAGGTCAGAGAACAACTTGTCAGTAACTATAAAGATAGATTTGCGAATCCTTGGATAGCTGCTGAATTAGGATTTGTAGATGATGTTATTGAACCAGCAACCCTAAGAAAGCGACTAGAGCGTGCCTTCAGCACATTACGCGGAAAGAAAGAGTCGTTACCAAGGAAGAAACATGGCAACATCCCACTCTAAAAAAAAGCCAGATCTCTCTTCACAAGGAGGGGAAAAAGTATCTGACAAATGTCTCCCTTTTTATCCAGCAAAGTTAAATAATCTCTCAAATGAGATCTCAGAAGATATTTTAAATGAGATTACATATAAGATCTTGAGACAAACCTCACCAAAAACCATAGAAAGTACTCCATGGATCATAAGTGCTAGAATAGGCGCACTTCGAGGAGAAGAATGAGCGAAGAGTTACTCCTCATTCAAGCGGCTGGCAGGACATACAGGGTTCGCCTATTATTTAGAGGACGATCAAAAATTGTCTTTGAAATAGATGGCATCAGATACTCCAGGGCCATTCCCAACTTCTTACCTACTTCTCAAGAAGGCCTCCCTGCTACTACTTCACGAGAAAAAAGAATAACTGCCCCAATGCCTGGAGTCATTAACTCAATAAGCATTACTCCTGGGGAGAATGTATCACTAGGAGCTCCCTGTCTTGTTCTAGAAGCAATGAAGATGGAGAATATTCTAGTCTCTCCAGTAACTGGAAAAGCGCTCTCAATTCAGGTTAAAGTTGGAGACCTCGTAAAAAAGGGCGATATATTAATAGAATTTG
>CAZTER010000553.1:0-1764 GCA_964612045.1 uncultured Bdellovibrionales bacterium | reverse complement strand
TATCGTTGGAATCGAGGAACTTGGGTTAGGATTCAAAGCTATAACAGCGAAAAAGGTCTCTTTTACTGTTCGCAGCTCCCCAATTGCAGGTGAGATCTCAAACCTTGAGCTTCAACCAAGTTACTCTGACCTATTATCCGGAAAACTATCTTTTGCTATCGCCGGGGAGATTTTTAGTAGTCAGCTTGCACTCATTGCAAGCACTTCGCTTTTCGGAGATTCGACCTCTCTCTCCGGCTCACTAAAAGGACTGAAGGTTGGTTCTGTTCCGCAACTAGCCCTGGCAGAGCTAGAAAGTGGAGAGATCTCAATAGATAATCTTAAATTCTTTAAAAGTGACCAAAATATAGAATTTTCTGGGATAGCATCCATCTCAAATTTAGTAAAACCCAGAGATACTACCATCACTCTAAAAAACACGCTTATCTTTATTCCAAGCTTTGACGTATCTAAGGCAACGCTTCCATTCAACTCCGACTCCTCTCATATAAGACTAAATCAAGGCGAGATAGTCTCCTCATATGGAAACCTAAATGGCGATCTGACTCTAGATAGAGGGAATAACGACCGGGTTTTATGTGAAACTCAGTTTACACCATCAACTGTATTTGAAGGACGATTCGCCAGTCTACTCCCCCTCATGCTTCAAGGTGATACTAAAAAACGGCCTCTAAATATCAGCTGCGCTGGAGATATTAAGAGAATCACACTAATCTCCAAATAAACTGGTAAAATTCGGAGCATGTTTTTATGCCAATTTATTAGAGATAGCTTTATCTACTATCTTTAGCCATCTCCTCCTATAGCCATCAAAGTTGATAAAATTGCCTTAATGCTTACCCAGATCCAACTAGGAGATATTGTTCTATCTGTTCAAGGAGATAAGATCTCTGTATTATCCATAAAGTCATGATTATCTATCTAATTTTAGCGTTAATTACAGCTGGCGGCGTCACAGGAGGCTTTTATCTCCTTTTTAAATCTAGCACCAAAAACATGTCAAAGAAATCTAATGAGATTCTTTACAAGTTATTATCCCAAGTAACGGAGGCACAAACTAAGATTGATTCTCTCTTGCTTTCAAAGGATTCTTTTGTCGGAAAGAATCAATACAGCTTTTTAACAGGTAAATTTGATGAGATTTCCTCACAAATATCAGCAGAGAAGAAAGCGTTAGAAGAAACAGAACAAAAATTAGATACCGCCCAAAAACTAGTAGAAACTAAGGAATCTCAACAACAAGAGATTAAAACTGCCAAGGAAGAAGATCTTATAAAACTTCAGGAGATCTCGGCAGCTTTTGAAGAAACCTCGCAAGAGTCAATTAATCTCGAGCAACAACTAGCCTCCTCACTAAGATCATTAGATGCCTTAGTTGCAGAGTCTCAAATGAATCAAGTTCAGAAAGAGTCCGTAACGTTCCTCCAACAAGCAGTTGAGACTGCTGGAGCTCGAATGCGCGATCTTTTAACGGAATATCAGACAGTTAATGAAAGATTAACTATGTTGCAACAACAACATGCCGATCTTGAAGAAGAGTATACAAGACTGGTAGAGCAACAGTTAGGTGAGTAAAATCACGAGTTTTGGTGAAATTTGTCAAGATTCTGGAGTTGAGGTAGAACAGCCTATTGTGCTTGTTCTCAGGAACAGCCCAATAGGCTTAAGGGAGTGAAGCCAAGTCACTCTAGAGGCACAGATATACCGGAAATAAAAAACCGGGTTCACAACTAGGAGAATTGAAATGCGGACAAAACCTAATAA
>CAZTER010000552.1:0-1765 GCA_964612045.1 uncultured Bdellovibrionales bacterium | reverse complement strand
AGACCAGGCATACGCTATATTAGAATTTGCTGGCAAGGTAATAGTTGTAGATCAAAATTCTGCACAGGTAGATTTTATACGTAAACGAGTTGCGGGGCTACAAGAAGGGGACAAGAAAGCTTTCTTTCAAGAGCACATATATGGGACCGATGATTCGTATTCAGGATCAGCAAGCTGCTGGAGCGTAGCAGAACAGAGAAAGCAAGCAGTGCGCAGATATTTTACAGGAGCCGATGGTAGGCTGGAGAGAGTTAAAGGAAAACTTGATAACTTAACTGTGTTAGACCCTGAGGATATATTTTCTGCCGCAGTTTCAACAAAATATTCCAAGGTCTACTTATCCAATGCTTTAGACGACGGCGGTAGTTATGCTGATCTGAAATTATTAGTCGAAGGACTGCCACCTGATGGCAGACTGATTGTAGTAGGTTCCACCTCAAGATTATGGATTGAACAGTTTTGTGGTAGAAGTCTTCCTCTTAAACTTGAAAGAATTTATCAAGACACAGCTAGCGATCCAGCATGGGGTATCTCTGCTTTCAAAAAAGTTGTCTAATCCAGATAGATCTCAATTCTTTGTGACTGTGGCCTAAATTACTACGACTATTTACCGATAGATATTTCATCGAGGTCTATTTGCTAGACACCTGCTTAATCCATTCATTTAGATTGTAGTATGTTGTAACTCTAAGGATCTTTTCCTCCTTTAGGGAGAAAAATGTTCCAGCATTCAAAATGTATCTTTGCTTGTTTGCTACAGGGAGAGTTCCATCTGTTTTTAGATAAACACCGTGAACTACGAACTCAGCTGCTGCACGTTCTTTCGACCTATGAACCATCACATAAATATCTTTAAGCTGTTCGTAATAGCACTCGTTCATATGAGCCATAAAATCCCTGAACGAATCTAAGCCATTTTGACGCTTACCTTCGTTTATGTCGTGAATGAAGTCCGGATGTAGACATGCAATCATTCCATCTACATCTTGCCTGTTAAAAGCTTCGTAGTAATTGGAGATCAAATCATTAATTTCCATCTGTTTCCTCGATCATAGTCTCTACGATATAATATTCTATTAATTATGAATGAAAAACCGATTTCTTTTAAACATCTAAGAGGATCAGAGATCTCTAATTGGCTTAAACAGATAGCTGAATTAAGGATCCAAATCTTTCGAGAGTGGCCATATCTCTATGATGGTTCCCTCGAATATGAGGTAAGTTATCTTCGACGATATACGAAAGCTGAGCGTTCATTTGTTATTATTGCTCTTGATGGTGAACAAGTAATAGGTGCTTCTAGCTGTATCTGGTTGCCTGAGGAATCAGAGATGGAGCTTAAAAAGCCTTTCATTGAATATAACTTCAATCTTGAGAAAGGGATCTATTTTGGAGAGTCCGTTCTATATAGTCAATATAGAGGGCAAGGGATCGGAGCTGAGTTCATGAGAATCAGAGAAAGTTTTGCGAAGGATGAATGTGCCGCTGACTATGCAGCTTTCTGCTCGGTAGTTCGACTTAATGAGCATGAGCTAAAGCCTGATAGCTATGTTCCACTGGATGATTTTTGGACACGTAGGGGCTTCAAGAGGGTGCAGGGAATGGAGTGCCAACTTTGTTGGAAGGATATCGACAAGCCACAAGAGGATTATAAAAAATTAAATTTTTGGGTCAAGAACTTCAAAGAAGACTTTCACAAGCCACTAAAAAGTAGCTGATACCTTGTGGGAGGGGTAAGTTTATAAAAGCGTAGCAATTACGATCT
>CAZTER010000551.1:0-1767 GCA_964612045.1 uncultured Bdellovibrionales bacterium | reverse complement strand
GGAACCTCGCTATGGATTCGAGATAATGCCTTATCTGCGGCACGCTTAATATTCAAACCATATAGGACTAAAGAGGAACTTAACACTGGAACTAAGGTTCTCTTATCGAGTCTTAACTCTCTATCTACAATTTCTCAACTTCGTCGTATTCATGCCCTAATAAAATCAGAAAGCGAAGAGTACATTAAAAACTCAATTAATTGGCCACACATATTTTTAACTATTCGAGACAATCTGAATGGAGCTCGAGATGAAAACTGGTCACACAAGCAAGATGCAGTTCAGATCTTAGGATGGGCAATCCTAAAAGCAATTAGAGAAGGAGCTATATCAGCTAACCAACTCTCACCTAAAAATCTATCTTTCCTTAGCTCTCTACTCCCCTTCCTTCAAGCCACCTCCCATTGGCGCAGAGAAAACAGTGGGTCTTGGGAGGAGATTGAGGCAGTTAGAAGTTCAGTATTAGCTTGGGATCTAGCTCTCATCAGCGAAATAAGATCAGTTAAAGATATAGATCGTATTGAAGCAATAAACTCCGGAGTAATTAAGAATATAAAATTATGGAGCAAAAAAAGGATAAGATCTGCTGCTCTCTATAAATCAATTGCAAAAACGATGGAGAAGAGAGCCTCTCGTGCTCTTCTTAAACAACTTCCATTTGAAAGTCCTCTCTACGCCAAAAAAGACCCAAGATATAGAGCTGCGGATTCAGCATTAATTTACATTCTGCACCTAGGCACGACAGAACAGATCTCTCAATCTTTAAATCTTAGTCCAAGTTGGCAAACTAAGATTGAGAAACGTCTTCTAAAAACTATCTTATCTCTCGAAGATTCAATCACCGGAGGGTTAATCAGATACAAGAAGGATTGTTACCAGAGACATGGATTCTTTAGACATGAAACAGTGCAGAAACTAATTGAGATCTATGGGGCTCCATCAGGTGATGCTAGCAATGATTTCGCAATTAGAGACCAATTAGTTCCGAAGGGGCCAGAGGCTAGTTGGAGCCACTTTTGTTGGCAGCTTAGCTCTTGGGCAGGAGCACGGTATATTGCGACTGATAAGGAGCATTATCTTACTCTTCAACTGAGGATGTTGAAGAATGGCTTACGCATGATAACTGCTGATGCAGAAAGATCCTTAACTCAATTAGATGGATGTACGGTTATCGGATCAATAGTTCCAACTTGCAGTATTCCAGAGTGCATAATCTCTGAGGATAATAATTCAGGAGATAACCTCCGATTCCCCTCTCCTCATACCCCTCTTAACTGGAGTGTGGCAGAGGCCATATATGCATTGTCAGCAGCTAAACTTAGTCTAACTAAGCGCTATTCACTCAGAGCTTAATTATCTTAAGAGACAACTTAAAATCGCCTCTTCGAAGTCTCATTCTCCAAGATGCAACAACTTAATAGGATCCCTCATAACATCCTTTGAGGGATTTAATACCCCTCGGTTTTTAATAGGTTGTATGAGCGAAACTCAGGCTAAAGCGCCCTTTATATCGGAATCTAACTCCTTAACCCTTCTTGGAGTTAAAGGCTCTTTCACGAAACTAGGATCAGACCGACTCTCTCCAACATCATCAAATTGGCTAGAAAAGTCTGATCAAGAACTCCCTCGCTACGATGAGCTTCCAAGCTTAGTCTCTGTTAGAGGTGGCAGAGCTCTCCTAATCGTAGATCCGAATAGAGCTCGTCCATCAGGTGCTCATTTAGAACTACAAAATATGAAAACTCTTTGTGATAGCGCTTTCTTTGC
>CAZTER010000550.1:0-1768 GCA_964612045.1 uncultured Bdellovibrionales bacterium | reverse complement strand
TTAAGCACTCTCTTTCCGCACTAAAGATCTCTTCTGTAGTTGAATTAGTTAGTCTTTCTAATAACTGAGCTCGGTCAGATCTATCATCTTTAAACTGAACAGCTAATATTCCTTGATTACTTGCCGGAACAAAGAGATCTACAGGAAGGGTCTCAATCTGATCATCCAATAATCCAAGGCGATTCAATCCGGCGGCTGCAAGGATAATTCCATCATAGAGATTTTCCTGATCAAGCTTCTGAATCCTTGTAGGAACATTACCTCTAAGCTCTTTAACTATAAGATCTGGGCGTGCTAACAAAACTTGAGCACGACGACGCAGGCTCGCAGTACCTACGACTGCTCCAGATGGAAGCTCATTAAATTTTAGCCTTCGACCATCTTGTAGTCGTCCAATAAAGGCATCATTTGGCTCAGCTCTTGTTAGGATAGATCGGACAATAGTCCCTGTTTCAATATCAAGAGGAACATCTTTGGCAGAATGAACAGCAAGATCAATTTCCTCTCTTATGATCGCTGACTCTAACTCGATTATCCAATCTTTCTTATCTCGCTTAATTACTCCAACCGCTCCTTGCTTGAGATCTCCTGATGTCTTGATCGGAATAATATTTGGAGAGATAGCTGAATCTAAAACTTTTATTGCGTTCTCTGCGGCACTCGCTTGAGCGAGAGCCAACTTACTAGGACGGCTACCAATCTTTAACTCTCTTGAGCTATTCATCTGAAAGAAACTCCGTTCCTGTACCTTGAACAAAGGTTGGATATCTAAAAGTGATATCCATAAACTTTTTTAAGCCTTGATTTGAAACCCTCTGATTAAGGTCCTCACGATCTCCAGCAGTATCAGAGACTAGTGGTCTAGGAAGAGAAAATTTCTCCATGTAGAAGCTTACTAATTCACCAATCATGACCGGTCTATCGTCACAGGCACATAAGACATCTGGTAGTGCTCTGTCAACCGAAGCGCGTATCAGTTCGAGAATAATAGAGGAAAGATCCTCAACTTGAATTCGATTTGTCCATCTCTCTTGATGACCTGAAAATGAATATCGTCCATTTTTTATTGAGGTACCGATGCCACGTCCAGGGCCATAAATCCCAGCTATTCGCAGTGCAGTTGTTGGTACTCCAGAATCTCGATACTTATTCTCACACCACAACCGTGCTTGAGCTCGGTCATTAACTGGTGATGCGACAGTGCCCTCATCTACCCACTCACCACCTTTTCCACCAAAAACACCAGTAGTGCTTAAATATACGATCTGCTTAAGTCCAGAGAGTATTTCTGATCTTAGAACCTTCTCTATTCCAACAGAACTTGCTTCAAGTGATCCACCTTTAATGGGTGGTATGCTATCTACCAAAATATCGCACTTAGGGAGTTCAGAAAGTAGGCTCTGTGCCTGTTCAGATCTAAGATCTATTACATAAACATTAGAGAATCCTAATTTTCTCAAAGAATCGGCACTTGACTGATTACTAACAACACAGACTGTTGACTTTGGAGAGAGTTTTTTTGCAACTCGCCTCAGAGTGTAACCACATCCAAGCAAAAGAATTTTAGGATCTCTGATCATGTCTTCAATCTTACAAAATAGTTGAATAAAATGTTAAAGTATAAAGATCAATCGATCTACCAATCGAAATAGCGAATTCACTCATAGATCATTACAATTCCGTGACAAATCCCTAAATCGCGCCAAATTTATACGAAATTTAAGCGGTTAGGTAATTCTAAATTAGCCAGTCACAAATAAAATAAAAG
>CAZTER010000549.1:0-1770 GCA_964612045.1 uncultured Bdellovibrionales bacterium | reverse complement strand
TCCGAAGATCGAGAGGCCTCACTAAGAATTGCAGCTGCTTCGATAGAAGAATGGGACGATTAATTCTGTAAATGACAGTGATATGCTATTTACTCAGATATAAATACTATTCATCTATCTGTGAAAGATATGGTGCAGCTTACTTTCCAAGATATCCAAGACTTTTAAGTTGCTGAATTTCATTACTTGAAACAGAAGCTGTAATACTATCAACTGGCTCAGTATCTTTGAGAGATGTTTCAAAATTTAATAGCCTTATCTTAAACTCTCTGACCTTCTCAAACTCTTGCTCTGCTTTATTAGTAATCATTCCATCTTGAATACCTTCAAACTGCTGAAGCTCAATAGGAGCAGTTCCTTTCCACTCGTCACGAGACTCAATATAAAACCAATCATTACTGACAAGGGCAGCTTTATTAACTTTGCGACGCCACTGAGTCTCAGTAAAAACCTCACTTTTTGAAACAATTGGTAAGCCATTAATAATTGAATTCTTTTGAGACCAGCCATCAATATCACTTATTTGCTTAGAAGATATAAGGTCTAGCACCGTTGGATAGAGGTCAAGAAGAGGAATTACTCCAGATAATTTACGTGGAGTTAATCTAGCCTCTCCCAATCCATAAAAAATAAGAGGCACATGAACTTGAGATCTATATAATAAATTTCCATGCCCATGAGAGGCTCTCACAGATGGGTGATCATGTAATCCCTCTCCATGATCTGCTGTCAGAATGAGAAGTGTATTTTGCATATCTAGCGATGGATTATCTTCAAGCTCTGAGATAAAATGCCCGATCTCTCGAGATGTATTTTTTACAGCTTGAAGATATTTTTTATCAGAATTTTCTTTAAATTGATCATCTATTAAAGCTTCATCGATCAATGCATGCGCATGAACATCCATTAACATTAGCTGTAGAAATACTGGATTATCATGTGGCTGCTTTAATCGATCTAAGGCATCATCTAAAATTTCTCGCGCATTCCGTACTCGAACACGCTTATTGGCTTTTTGCTTTCCCTCCTCTTCTTTCATCCATGAAAAAATAACTGTACTATCAACATATTGATCAAATCCCTGCGCAAAGCCAAATACTGTATTTAGCTGAGGATTAGCGGTCAATCCAATCGTCAAATAACCCTCTTCCTTAAACCTTTCTGCTAAGGTGATAGCATCGTCTCTAAGAACATCCCATTGCTCTCTCATAACGCCAAGTCTTCTCGGATATTTTGAAGTCAATAAAGAAGCAACAGAGGGTCTTGTCCAACTAGCTTGACTTATCGCCTTTTCAAAAATAACTCCCTTATTAGCTATAGAGTCAATCTCGGGTGACGGAGATAGAGTATTTCCATAAGCACCAAGCATATCAGCTCTAAGGGTATCAACCATAAGTAAGACAACATTTGGTTTATTTTTTGAAGAGGACCTTAATGGCTGTAGCTCGGAAAGAGATAGATATCCTACGAGTAATAGCAAAAATGAAAGGAAGACTATGAGTGCAATATATCGTCGCATCTGATAAATGTACCTATATGACTAAACAAAGGACAATAAGATATCCCTTTTTATCTAATCTTCCTACAATCTGCGCCTTCTTCCTCCTCATTGGAGTATCTCTTTTTATCGCTACTCAAAGATTAATTGGAAGAGATGAAGGATATTATCTATATGCAGCACGAGATGTTCTTTCAGGTCGACTTCCATATATAGATTTTTTCTATCCACAGATGCCCCTCCTTCCATATGTATATGCTACTCCGTTTGCA
>CAZTER010000548.1:0-1775 GCA_964612045.1 uncultured Bdellovibrionales bacterium | reverse complement strand
CTTTACTGCATTTTGTAATGCAATCTCAGCCATTTTTTTATTATTGAACTCAAACTTTAATAATTTATTAATATTTTGTGGAACTACATCTGATATCAGATCTGGAGAGATAGAATTTTGAATTACTAGTTCATATCGTCCAGCCGTAAGTTTAGGTAGGTCTTCCATCTTGATAATTGATTTAATCTCACCCTTTACCATGATTGATGCACGATCACAGAGAAACTCTACATCTGAGAGAACGTGAGTACATATAAAGAGAGTGGTACCAGTATGTTTTAGTTCAGAAAAAATCTCTCTAAATTCATAACGGCCAATTGGATCTAATCCAGAGAACGGTTCGTCCAAGATGAGTAGTTTAGGTCTATTAATAATAGCCTGTGCTAATCCGACTCGTTGAGTAAGTCCCTTTGATAGTGTCTTTAATGGGCTTTTGTATCTGGCAGAGATCTTTACCGTTTCAAGAACCTCTTTTATGGCTTCTTGTAATTTACAACGCTCTACGCCAGCCAATGTTCCATATAGTTCAAGGGTCTCTTTCACAGTTAGTGATTCGTAAAAATATGGCTGTTCAGCGAGATAGCCTACATCTTTGCGGCTTTCTGTAAGCTTATTATCCAATCCAAATATCTTAACCGAGCCTGAACTTGGTTTAATTAAACCAAGTATTGCTTTAATGGTTGTCGTTTTACCTGCGCCGTTATGTCCGAGGAAACCAAAGGATTCTCCATTGGATATATCTAGATTTATATCCTTTAAAAGTTGTTTGCGTTTTAGATTCCAGTTTCCAGTAACTGATAAGTTTAGATTCTGGATCTGTAAAGCTTGATTAATTGTCATGCCTATTTAGCTCCATAGTGATGTAGGCGTTTTCTTCCGGAGCTTGAGACAATACTTCCATCTTTTTGATTTATCACATAGGCAGCACCAAATGGTTCGATAGGAATTTTATTTACTATCCCCTGCTCTACTAACTCTTGTAGTTGAGATGGCACTCTTCCGTATCTTTCAGTAAATATTTTGGTAGCTTTCTCTAGCAGAGCTAGATCTCTTTCAAGATAAAGTTCCTTTAACCGTTCTTCTAAGGCAGATCTTTGATGAGGGTCTGAGTTCCTTTCAATTAATTCCGAGATAAAACTAATAGCTGTGGTTGGTTCCTCAAGTTCAGAGATCGTTTTGGCAGCTAATCTTGCTGCTATTGGATGAGCTGCTGGTAATTTAGAAGATTTAATAAAATCTTCTTTGGCTCCATTTGTGTCGTGAGCAAAATACATCCGATAAAATCCACGTTGATATGGGAAGTACCAATCATTTGGATGAGCAACGATTGCTTTTGTAAGGATATCTATAGCTGAACTATGATCTTTAATCTCCCAAGCCATCATCGTTGCACAGAAATAGTATGGCTCGTATACGCGTGGGTTTAATTCAAAAACTAAATTACACATATGATGAAGCCACCTATAATTTTGATCGGTAGCGTAGTGTTTTCCAAAGTAGCTAACAGTATTGAGCCAGAAAGCATCAGACACCATTGCTGAGTAGCCGAAACTTAGGAAACGGATACCCTCTAAACTTGGGAGATAGAGAGGATCTTTAAGTGAAATATTACTGTGATCTTTGTGTGCAGCTAATTTAGGCAAAGATATCCAGCACCCAAAAAAGAAGAGGGCAAGACTAAGACCAAATCTATTTAAAACAAGAATCTTATTCATTCCGATAATGCGGCTATTTTAAACCCTCTAACCTTTGTAGGTCCTGAAAGCTCAAAATTC
>CAZTER010000547.1:0-1779 GCA_964612045.1 uncultured Bdellovibrionales bacterium | reverse complement strand
TACTTTGGCTAGCTGTATTCTCTTTATCCTGATTATTTCTCTTTCAATATCTCTTTCTGCCGCTTTATTAAGGAACTCTTGGGTATAAATAGCTTTTCCACCAACTCTCCAAAAGACCTCTAATACTAACTTGTCATCAATTACTTTGCTGGAGAGGTGCTCTCCTTTTATGGAATTATTACCAAGGCTAGTATCTATCAGGATATCTGCAAGATCTGGTCGATCATAAAGTAGGTCTCTGGCTTTATTCTGGATAAACCTAATTTTTTCGCCCTCTCTCGAAAATATTATGTCTCCCAAAATTGGAGCAATAACTTCAGGATTTTTCCCTAATCTTTCGAAGAGATAGTTAACTAGTACTGCTGGCATCTCTCCGGCATCACGACAGTCAGCTACTATTGTTCTAAGTGAGAGAGCATCGACCTCTCTGTGACCTTGGAACATCTCGAGTTCGTATGGGATTAACCCTCTATACTTTTGTGCTCCTTTCTTTTTAACCTTCTTGTCAGATCTCTGATTAATTTCTGCAGCAAACTTTGTGAGATCTGGTAAGTCATAAATCGGTGTCACTCCATCAGCCCAACATGATAACTGACTGACATTAACAAAATCTTGAAATACTCTCAGCGGCGCAGTTGTTCTAAGATAGCTTTTTGACTGTACTCCAGCATGCGGCATCGGTTTTACATCGCAGGTCGCTCTATGGAGTAATCTATGTCGCCTACCTCTTTCGTCGATTAAGAATTGATCTACGTCAGTGCGAGAGAAGCTGGCTTTTTCTTTAAGTAATTGCTCTAGTTTCTGTCTAATCTCTGGGGATGCTGCATTACAACCACGATAGAGTAGGGGAATCTCTTGAGCTGAACACCATAGTGCTAGTTCAGAAAGAACTTTACTTGTTATCTCTTGAACTACAACTCTTCCCAATATCTCATTAGAAGGGTGTTTTTCCCACGATCCATCAGGTTGTAATATCAATCCCTTGCCTGGATCCGCAAACAGGACATCTCCCCGTTCTCGACGATATGTAAAGATTCTTACGCCTAACTCAGCTACTGCCTTTAGATCAATCTCGCTATCGGAGAGAGAGGCTCTTTCCTTGGACATGACACTCATCATCTCTGAGAAGAGCGCTTTTTTAACGGTAATTGATTGTCCAGCTGAGATCTTAAGGTCCCGTAGAGAAACCCCATCTTCGGCTAACTCAGCTTGTACTAAAAATGCCTTACGAGGTTCATCTCCAAATGAAAGACCTGATATCTGTGGATTGCTTCGATCGACATAAAGGTCTTGGCGTAATGATTCCCATTCATATCGAGAACCGATCTTTCTATCTGCAAAACAGCTAAAGCAGGGAGCTTCTCTTGGATCTAGAGTAGCAAGTAAGACTCTATATCCATTGGATGTCCTTGTTACGGAGATGGCGTTTTCATGATGAACGGTATCTCTGGCATCTAGCGCAAAGATCGGTTTTTCAATCTCAATAAGGGAAGCAGGAGTTGGTTTTGGACCAGTAGCATTTGCAAGAAGATTCTCTGGGTCAAGAACTTGAGAAGTTGAGGACGAAAACATCGTTAAATCAGGTTAATCGATTGGATCGCAGAGACTAACACGAAGTAAATAATTATGTTACCAAATTTTGCATAAATTTATCTTCTAGTAACTAATCGATGACTCGAAATTAGTGCTAATCCCGCTAAAACTTCCCCTATATGTGCTGCAGAAGTAACACCAGAACACCAATCAGCTCTTTCAAATTCTGCAAGGAATTGAAGAGGA
>CAZTER010000546.1:0-1790 GCA_964612045.1 uncultured Bdellovibrionales bacterium | reverse complement strand
TTAGACCAAAACAGATAAAAGATCCCGCTAAGGTTAGCGAAGTTTTATCTGAGATCCTCGAGATTCCACCTAGTTTTATCCTTAAAAAGATCGGTGAAAATCGTCCTTTTACTTGGATTAAGAGGCAGCTGCCTAGAACTACATCAGACAAAGTCGTGGCATTGGGTATTCCTGGTGTTGGAGCCGTCATGGAATCTAAGCGACTTTATCCACTGAATGAAGCTGGTAGTACTTTAATCGGGAAAGCAGGTTTAGATGGTAATGGATTGAGCGGGGTAGAGCTTTTATTCGATGAAAAGCTTCGCGGACCTACAGTTTCGAAACGAGTTGGTCGTGATGCTCTTGGCAATATAATAGATATTTCAGGTCATAGTGAGTTCATCCCTCCTCGGGGACAGCAGGTCGAACTTACAATCGATGCTGGGATTCAAGTGATCATGGAAGAAGAGACTGAGGCTGGTAGAAGATCAGCTAATGCAAAATCTGCTTTTGCTGTGATGTTAGATAGTGAGACAGGTGAGGTTTTAGGCTTAAGCCAAGCGCCAGCAACTAATTTCAATTTAGAAGGTTCTAAAAAACGTGAGTTAGGAAATATGGCTATTGAAGCTGTGTTTGAGCCTGGCTCAATGATGAAACCTCTTGTTGTTGCTGCTGCTTTAGAGTTGGGCTTAACAAAGCCTGAGGAGATTATAAACTGCGAAGGTGGTCGTTATCCGATCTATGGCAAAGTTATAAAAGATGTTCACCCATATAATTTAATCTCTGTAAGAGATATTATTATTCGCTCTTCTAATATTGGAATGACCAAGCTTGGTTTGAGGATGGGAAAAGAGAGACTGTATAACTCTCTTCGTTCTTTCGGTTTCGGAGAGCGACCAAAGCTTGGGTTACCTGGTGAAACGCCAGGAATCTTAAGACCAGAAAATAAATGGGCTATGATTGATATTGCTACCCACTCGTTTGGTCAGGGGATAGCAGTAACTCCAATTCAGATGGCTCGGGCGGTCGCAGCAGTTGCAAATGGAGGGCGTCTGCCTCAGCTTAGCGTAATAAAGGGCGGAGAAGAGTTCCATTCTAAACGAATAATTTCAGAGAAAGTTGCCAATACTGTTCGAGAGATGATGTATGCAGTCGTGGAAGACGAACATGGTACAGGGTCTAAGGCGATTGTAGAAGGTGTGAGAGTCGGTGGAAAAACAGGAACAGCACAGAAAGCACGCGCCGATGGTCGTGGCTATGCAGCTGGCAAGTATATGGCTGGATTCGTAGGTTTTGCAGATGGCTCTGCTATCGGGGTAAATCGAAGTATTACCCTTATGGTGGTTGTTGATGAACCTAATACAAGTACAATTTATGGTGGTACCTTAGCAGCTCCTGTGTTCAAGAGAATTATGCAGAGAAGTATGCATTATTTATCAACCTCTGCTCATTTGGGGGGTGATTCAGAACAGGTTAATACTTCTGCTCAAGGCAAGAGTTATGATGTTTCACTTCATAAGGCTTCGCTGTAATATCGCCGAATGGCTGTGGAATATACATTAGGTGAATTATCCGTTCTTTTAGGTGGGCAGCTACGTGGCGATTCCTCTTTAATCGTTCGAGGCGTGGCAGTAGATCACCGTAAAGTCTCAAGTGGTGAGATATTTTGTTGCATCCGTGGTGTTAAGCATGATGGACATAACTTTATAGATCAAGCATTGGCTTCGAATGCTACAGCTATACTAACAGAGATAGAGCTTAATATTTCTAGTTCAATTCTCGTTGCTGATACTCGTGCTGCTTTAAGTGCG
>CAZTER010000545.1:0-1791 GCA_964612045.1 uncultured Bdellovibrionales bacterium | reverse complement strand
ATACGTATAAGACCGCAGCGCAAACAAAAGCAGGGATTGAGGCTAAGCAGGCATTCCAGAATTTTCGCCATGAATAACTTCTCTGCCAAAAATACAGTCCGGAATCTTGCTCGAAAAAGAGGATATAAAAGAAGAGGATAGGCGCAAACATAATAGCCGGCGGTTTTGCCAATGTACCAATAGCAATTGGTAAAAGGTACAAACCATATCTTCTGAGCGTTGGTAAGTACTGATAGAGCACAAAAGCTAAAACGACAGAGAGTGTCGAATACAACTCTCCACGCTGAATGACATAGTTTACAGTATCTGCAAGAGCCGGATGAAGTCCGTACCAAGCGACCATTATAAGGGCCAGTATCTTATTACTACTATCTTTTATCGAAGAGTCTGTTACTCGAACGAAGAAGAGATACATTAGAGATAGCTGAACGAGAAACCAGAGAAATGTAGAGAGATGAAAGTAGAATGGCTCAAGTCCATCACCTAACCAATAATCAATAGCTAAGGAAGCTGTCACTAAAGGACGATAAGATTGATTTGAAGGGAGAACACTAAAGGTTTTTCCATCGACAAAGAACTGAGGAATATTAGATAGGGATCTAATATACGGGTTCTTTTCAACGCTATGACTATCATCAAATTGGAAGTCATTCTCAAACGAATTAGAGTAAGTTCCTATAAGAGCTAATCCAAGAACTAGAGCGAGCAAGATCAAGTAGATTCGTGAGTTATTACGTTCAATCATCTTTACTTATGGGACAATTAAAGTTTTAAGAGCTTCTAGTGATAAAGAGCACTATCTATCTTTAGCTCTACATATCTATCAAAGATCACTACGGATATTTGATTTCGAACATCGATACATATAGTGCAAAAATTTAATAACAGTCAAAGTAAAACTGCTAAAAATGGACCATTTATACTCGGTAGCAGTGATACGACGTATTGAGAGAGGAAAGAAGGGGAGAGAGCTTGGGACTCGCTCAATAAACACCTGTCTAGGTTAAGTCAGCACTTGAATATAACACGATTAACTATCTGAGCGGGATTCGACCGGCAATGCTGGCAGAGTTACCCTTTCTTCTAACATTGCGGCTAACGAGACTATCTCTGGGTATTTGCCATCCTCAAATAACCTCTTACATAGAAATTTAAATGCATTTGGATGCTCGGATCCCCGGACCTCTTGATATAAGATCTCTTTACAGCGAGGCATGACTATACCCTCACCAATTACAGCTATCTCTAAGCCAGAATTTGTTCTAGCAAGTCGGACAGACTTACCACTTGCCCAAAGATCCTCAGCTAATGTGCGCGCTTCTCTATCAAACCTGACGCCTTTCTGAATAAATATAAATCCTGGCTCAGTACCGAATATGCCCCAGCAATCTGTTGGATCTCTTAACATCACTGGGCAGATCATTAATCGCTGAGTTAGCACTTCATCAGTAAAAAATGTTGCAAGCTGTTCCTCTGAAAGATGTGAAGCTGCTTCGGTCCACAGATCTCTAGAGATCTCATCTTCTGGTGGAAAGCCATTAGGAATCTTTAGAAATGGTAATTCGATAGATGAGGCTCTCTCGCTCTCTTTTGACGGTTGGTTTGATTTAGTCACTAAGGCAGTCATCTGAATTCTCTGAGAGGGATAAACTACCGATAGTTATTGGAAACAACATTAAGGATGTCTCATAATATATGGATATCTCTGAATAGTTAAAATCAATGATTTAGGCATGTTGTTCCTCTTCCTGATTAACCGCTATAGTTTGCAGCTCATTACTTGTCTTATCT
>CAZTER010000544.1:0-1796 GCA_964612045.1 uncultured Bdellovibrionales bacterium | reverse complement strand
AGCATTGAAAGAGGCTTCATTGGGAGCAAAGCTATTATCTCCTATAATACTTCCTTTACAAATATTCTGTGCTGCATCAGATGGATTTATTTCACTAATTGGCAAAGGAATAGATAAATTACTCAGAAGAAGTTATGAGTTTTCTGGAGATTCTCTTGGATACTGGGGATCGCCAGTAGGATCTAGGATTGCCATATCTGCTAAAAACTCAAATGATCTTGGATTTGTTGCTGCACATGAAGTTTCTCATATGATGCAAGATGTAAGGGATCCACATCACGAGTATTTCACCTTTGTGACACAAGCCAGCTATGAAGACGCACTTCCTCATGGCCATATAAAAACCATGTCTTGGGATGCAACATTGAATGGGAGAAAGCTAAAAGGCTATGCAGCATTTTTTTTGAATGCAGCGGCAGCAAGTGGCGCAATCAGGACCGCATCTTACATTGCCCCTGAAGTTGATGGATACAAAACCGCCGAAGGAATGCGATTTCTCCATACTATATCTGCGATAAAAGAATACTATGTGAATGACGTTAGGCCAAAGTTAAAGGCCACTGACTCCAGACAACTTGAGTTTAAATAATTAAGTTAATAAATAATAACGAAACTTAAAATAATTTCGTTATAGCGTAACAGTTATATCTTCTTCATCAGCACTGAATAGAAGTGGTGGATTCCTTAACTGAACACCACACTGCTTGAGCTTCAACCAGATATCGCGAGCTATCTCTTTGTTCTCTTTATCGAGAAGGGTATAAATCTGCGGAAGATTTAAAACATGTCGCATTGCAGAGATACCGAAAACGGCTGGAGCAGCATCATCATGAAGCTTATCACGAACATGCAATAAGTAGCTCTTCAACTCTTCAGTAGTAGAGACATCGGATACATTCTCTACTGCCGGGGCTGAACTCTTGGCACTTTTGGTCTTCATCTCTTTCTTCCCTTTAGCTGACATTAGATAATCTCCAAACTCTCCAATATTCTTTAGATGATACAAACCCGTTTAAGGTTCAGATCCTTTGATATATAGCAGTGACCTCCAAAAAGAGCTATCTCTCGGTCGGAATAAACTCTACAGCTTGATTATACCGGAGGGGATCGTCATGAGGGTCTATCAGTATAGGGGCTGGGACGACTACAGAACGGGCTGATAAGCGTCTTGGCTCTAGACCTCCCTCTACGAGAGAATTTACAAGCTCCTTTCCCCTTCTATCAGCTAAATTTGCAGCAAATCCATCTTCCTCGCTACCTCTAACATAGACTGCAACAATTAGAGGCGACCAAGCCAATCGCTCTTTATTCATCTTGGCAATCTCACTGACTAGAGTCTTAGCTTCTGGTCTTAATGTAGCTTGATCCCCCTTGAAAAAGAGATCGCTTGGATAGATATCTCTTGAAGGATGAAGATCCAGCCTCTGAGAATAGTGATCAGCTAAAATCTCTCTGGCTATCGCCTTTTTTCTCTCTTCATTTGTTTCTCGAGCGATCTTTAGCAATCTCTCTTCTATTGAATCTTGGAAGGAACCTCTGATAGCACCGACTACAGCTCCGACACCAGCTCCGACAACGGCACCTGGACCGGTTCCAGATCCAACTTGAAAACCTGTAACTGCTCCTGCGCCTGCGCCAGTTGCTGCTCCACTAAGAGTTCCTGCAAATTGCTTATCAGGACCTGGATATGGACCAGCGCATCCGAGTAAGAAGGAGGAGATAAATACTATTGATGTTAAATGGGCTATCTTGAACATACGGGATAATTACATGTCTTAAACTACTCAGTAAGGTGC
>CAZTER010000543.1:0-1800 GCA_964612045.1 uncultured Bdellovibrionales bacterium | reverse complement strand
CGTAAAGGACCCAGATACAAAATGTTAACCAGGACAAAAAGGTAGTAGCCTTTGATAATCCCAGTGTGGACTTAGATCTGTGATTGAGTACCACTTGGCTTGGAATACCTAGACATGTGTATATAACCGTAATTACTGCGGCTATGGTTCCAACTAATTCAATATTCACTCAGGCCTCCAATATTTGACTAAGTTGTCCTACAAACTACAATTCTTCCCTGGCAAGGTACTAGATACCAAAAGAGCTACCAAGCCATGCTAAAGACGGTATCGAGTTCAATCAACTCCCCGACTTAGTGATTTATCTTTATCGCAATTTAATAAAGTACGGAGCAGCTACAATGCAAACCATTTCGACATCTCAAGCCTCAACACAAGAGATCGATCTATCTGGGGCTTCGTTAAGTAGTGGTAGCACATCAAAGCACTTCGAAGAGCTCAAACCTCTTCTTGTAGAGTTACTCTCATCAGAAACTAGCCGAGAAGCTCTTATTAACAATGTTCTTCACTCCAATAAAGACTCTGCACTGAGAGCAAAACTAATAGGAGATTTAGATAGCTGCGTAGCTCTTGCATTCTTAGTTGGATCAGTCTCAGATGGACAGCTCAAACTACCAAAGCAATTTAAAACTGTTCAATCTACACTAACGCTAAGTCTCCTACGTGGAGTTGATGTCTCAACAGATGAACCAGCTCGACTACTTACGATCCTTTCTAATTATGGTGGGAAATTTGAACACCTAAAACTTTTTGCTGATAAATTTCTAGCCGGCGGAAAAAATATCTTTAAAGAGATTCCAAACCTTAAAGTTAGAGTTATCAAGTCTGAAGGAAAGGAAGAGAAAATTCACGGCCGAGTAAAAGGTGATACTGGACGTCTCTTAAAGGGACGCGTTTTTCAGATCTATAATCCACTAGATGCAACCTCTGCTGGATTTCTAAACGGAGGAATTCTAACCTGCCGACTACTACTTTCATTCCAAAACTCACCTGAGATAGCTCAAAAAGCTGACCAAGAACTAAATAGTGAAGATTCACTAAGATCAGCTCTTACGATCGGCGATAGATTAGTAGCTCCAAAAGCTAGAACAACAATCGCAAAAAGTGGTGAAGTTACAAGCTTAGAGAAATATCGTGAAGCTCTAGAAAAAGAGGTCTTAAGGTTAAAGGAACTAGTCGATGCTTTTCCAGTTTCTATTACTGGCAGCTCTGACTCAACTTTAAGCAAAGGAGTACCTTGCATAAGACTTGTAACGCAGGGGCGCGGAGCGATCTGGCGATGGTTTTCTGAGCGACATGCGGCAGGACTCCTTCCTGAAGCAATTGAGCATGCTTATGTAAATTTAAAACTAGCGCCGCAATTACTTTCAGATTCTGATAGAGATCTATTCCGAGCAGCGCTTTTTTCACATTATCAACAAAACGTAACAGTCTCCTCTAAATTAATCACTCCCCTCCTTCGCGATCTTGAGTTACTGATCGATAACACTGGCGACAATAACAGGTTAGGAACTTTAAAGGCTCAACAAACACAACTAAATAAATTGATCGAGCAGGGAGAGATCTCGCTTGTTCAATACGCATCTGCTATGGGGAGCGTAGCTTCAACTACATTTAGAGCTAGTGAAAACCGAGATTTATACAACAAGTTTGCATCAGAACTTGGGGAAATTCCAAAAGAGATAACTGAGCTATTTCTAGATCTAACAGAGGGGCAAGCTGCGAGACTAAAAGAGGACTCATTTGGTGATTCTCTTCCATTAGCTCGCATTCGCTCAACTAGATTGGGGGAAAAGATCA
>CAZTER010000542.1:0-1801 GCA_964612045.1 uncultured Bdellovibrionales bacterium | reverse complement strand
GAAATATTCTTAGAGAGCTCGTTGAAGATGATAAGGAGCTATTTGCTAAGGATGATGCTCTAGCAAAAGACCTGGTTTTAAAAAGACGAGAGAAGTTGCGATCATTTTTCGATGGAGTTGCTAACGATTGGTCTGCAATTCGAGAGGAGACTCATGGTAAGAATGCTCTTCTTGATATAGTAGCAACACGTCTCGATAAAGAATCGATCTTACTTGAAGTTGGCTGTGGCTCTGGATCTCTGTTAGAGAGAACTGTTCCTCGTATTGGAGCGACTATAGGTGTAGATTCCTCTCCTGTTATGCTAGAGCAAGCAAAGTCTCTTAAGGTTTTGCAAGATTCGGGAGTAGATTTAAGGTTGGGTTATTTAGAGCATCTTCCGCTCAAGAGTGCTTCAATTGATATCGCTGTCGCGTTCATGGTTTTACATCACCTAGGCGATCGCCTCGAAGCGCTAAAAGATATTCGCCGAGTATTAAAAGATTCAGGTCGTTTTTGGATTATTGAACTATCAAAACCAGATGATGCCCTGATGCAGAGAAGGTTCGGCGAATTATGGCACACCTTTACTCATGAAGATCTAAGTAATGAGGTGCAGTGTGCTGGATTTAAAGATTTAACAGTGGAAAGGATCGGCGATAACGGTGAGGCTACTCTTATTATCGCGACACCTGACCCTTTTATTAAGGATGAGCTATGAAAAATGATTTACAAGACTACAAGGTTCGAGATATCGGGTTAGCCGAACTCGGAAGAAGAGAGATCGAGATCGCAGAGAAAGAGATGCCAGGATTAATGGCATGTCGTGAAGAGTACGGAGCATCTAAGCCACTTAAGGGTGCTAGAATTGCTGGCTGCTTACATATGACAGTTGAGACTGCTGTATTAATCGAAACTTTAGTCGTATTAGGTGCTGAAGTTCGTTGGTCAAGCTGCAATATCTTCTCAACTGAAGATGAAGCTGCTGCTGCGATTGCAAAGGCTGGAATTCCAGTATTTGCATGGAAAGGCGAGACTCTCGAGGAATATGACTGGTGTATTGAGCAGTCTCTAACATTCGGAGACAAGGGCCCTAACATGATCCTTGATGATGGTGGCGATCTTACTATGTTGGTTCACCAGAAATATCCTGAGTTAATCGGAGAGATCTATGGAATCAGCGAAGAGACAACAACTGGCGTAAGAAGACTTCACCAGATGTTCGAGAAGGGAGAGCTAAGAATCCCATCAATGAACGTTAACGACTCAGTTACAAAATCTAAATTCGACAATATCTACGGATGCCGTGAGTCACTTGCTGACGGAATCAAGAGAGCTACTGGCGTTATGTTAGCTGGAAAGACTGTCGTTGTAGCTGGATACGGAGATGTTGGTAAGGGATGTGCGCAGTCGATGCGTGGATACGGCGCTAGAGTTATCGTAACTGAGATCGATCCGATCAACGCCCTACAGGCAGCAATGGAAGGTTTTCAGGTTCTAACTATGGAGCAGGCTGCACCAATCGGCGATATCTTCGTTACAGCAACTGGTAATGTTGACGTCGTTACGATTGATCATATGAAAGCTATGAAGGATCAAGCTATCCTCTGTAACATCGGACACTTCGATAATGAGATCGATATGAACGGATTAGAGAGCGACAAGAAGATCAAAGAGGTTAACATTAAACCTCAAGTTGATAAGTTTATCTTTGAAAACGGTAAAGAATTAATCGTTCTTGCGCGTGGTCGATTGGTAAACCTTGGTTGCGCTACCGGACATCCAAGCTTTGTTATGTCATGCTCATTTACCAACCAGGTAATT
>CAZTER010000541.1:0-1803 GCA_964612045.1 uncultured Bdellovibrionales bacterium | reverse complement strand
TAACGATTGAGGACCTTCGCTTAAGATCCTTCCCAAGCTCCCTTAATTCATTTAAAGCATCTACTCCGAAATTTTTTACTAGATCCACACAATCTGCGACGAGTGAAAGATCATATCCAGTTCGATTAGGATCAGGAACTCTGAGCGCACTCTGCCAAGAGCTTGCTAGCCCTATGACAGGAACTTTAGTTGAAGTGATACTCAAATTATTCTGCTATAAATTAATTCCCACCTAAGTTATTGAGATATTTCGATAGAATGTCTCGTACTTCTATTAAAACACCGCTATTCCTTAGTTTTTGACTGAATATAAAGAAAAGCCATTCGGCCTCAATGAAATCTCTTTAATAGAGTCAACTAGTTATGAATCAATGGCACAAGAATACAAAGGACGATCATAACTTCGGTTGACGATGAATCTACAATCACTTTCTACTCAAAATGCACCGGCTATCCCCCCAGAAGAAGTAGTCTTAAAGGTGCCGCACAACAATACTACTGCACTCCCCCCTTGCTATCTAAATGTAGAAACTGTTGCTCCTGTAAAACTAGATACTATCGTAGTTAACAATCGCCTTGGATTTTCTCCTCAAGAGATCCAAGATCGATTCTTAAAGCATGCAGGAACAATTGTCACACAAGAGATGGTATCTAGATCTTCACAGCCAGAAGCTCTAGCTAAAGAGCTCTTTACATTAACCTCTCCTAGAGAATGTGGACGAGTATTAGATCTTCCAGAGGTATTTATACTTGACGGAGTTCCTTACCTAGCAAACGTCAAAGGAGGCGGTGTTACATCTTACCTAAGAAACCACGGCTCTGTCGCCGGTGGACTAAATTTTTCTGAATTAGCAGATCCTCGAAAAAATATCCTTGCTAGCTTTCCGTTTGGCAATCCAAGATTCGATATATGTGGCACGTTAGGAGTGCAAACTATTGATAGCTGTATCGAAGATTACGATGGCTCTAACTCTCTGTGGAATGATCTGAAGATTGATGCCGAAAAGATCGTCCTTTACGGTAGAATATCTGAACTAGTAGGACCTTCTGGCGAGAGAGTCTCTCCACAAGAGCTAGAAAAAGAGGGTTACTTCTGTGACGGTCTCTCTCCATATCTCATATTCAGACTTCAGAAAGATACCCTAAGAATCACAGATCTCGATCTATTAAACAAAGATTACGACAGCGCGACTGTCGATAGGGTAATAAAGGAAAGAGCTGACAAATGGAATCTTTGGGAGGGAAGAGTAACTAGTCCAAAGACCTCTCAAGAGGGATATATCTATTCATTAATTTCAAAGTTAGCTTATACCGAAACACGCATGATGGGGGCTGGACTAGAAGACCACAATTCGAGTTGGTACAACGTTGCAAGAAATACATCTTTAGCAGGAGAGGTAATCGATGCTGGAGATATACAACCAATTCATGGAAATCTGAATCGGGTCGAAAAATATTGTCGTAAGGCTCAAGCCAGCAATATAAGAATTATCGTATTAATATTAGAGAATTGTGCTGATTTATACGAAATTGAACTTAATAAAGTAGCTTCTGCCTATGTTGATGGTATGCGGCGTGGATTAGAAGAAAATAAAAGATTTGATGATTTTTGGGATCCTAACTTATTTAACTCGACAGATGTACAATCAAAAGTAACAGACTTGATAGTTCGATCTCTTCAATGGGGAGCAAGATACCTCCCTCAGCAATCAAGCGTTACCAACGCACCTCCTAACGTAAAGACGATAGCAAAAGAGCTTGGGAAAGCGATTCTAAACAAACTCTAACTCAGTCACGACAAAA
>CAZTER010000540.1:0-1809 GCA_964612045.1 uncultured Bdellovibrionales bacterium | reverse complement strand
AGATTTAATTACTATTGATGCAAATACCAGGGAGATCTCAGTTAATCTTACCTCTGGAGAGTTAGAGCAAAGACGTTCCAAATGGAGCATGCCACCATATAAAGCTCATAGAGGAACCTTATATAAATATATTAAAAACGTGAAATCAGCTTCAGAGGGATGTGTTACTGACGAATAGTACAGAGCGCCTCTTCGACATGGAGAGAGGACTTTCCTTGTAACAGGCTCAAGGTGAAGTCTTTATAATACAATTAGTCATGGAGCGAAGACCTTATTCCTCGAAGCACGAAAATTCATCTAGCTCGCATAAAAAAATATGGAGCGGGGACTTTAGTCCCCGTAGCACAAATGCTCGCGAGCTATGGATAATATTTATAGCGTAATAATTTAAGTTTTTATTCTTTAACGTGAGAAGTGGTGATCCCGGGACTAAAGTCCCCGCTCCATAGTCTGTTATTTGTGATTAATAATCACTTATTAAAAGATTTGTACTATCAATTAGGAATCTCTACTACGTCATGTAGCTCTTTAGGTAGGGAATCAAGAATAAGCTTTTGAATTGCACCACTGCGTGAGCCATATTTTAAAGTATCATTTAATATCTGTAGAAGCTCAGGCCAGTCTGGTCTAACAGCAATTACATCATCAAGCCAACCGAGAACGTTATTCTTAGAGCAAAAAAGTCGCTCAACTTGTTTCTTATGCTTCTGCTCTATTACGTAAGAGGTAAAGCTATCCATTATATTAATATGAGCTGGTCTTGGAATAGATGAGAGAAGGAGTCTTTCTGTCGTTTCATCTGGAGAATCACATATTACCAGGTCTTTCTCCTTCTTTCCGAGATCTGTAAGCGCAAAATGATGACTCATTGCATCTCGTAGTACGGCAATTACATAGTCACCTTCTCTTAGTTCCTGAATTGAACGAGGAACAGGTAACTTCTTTAGTAAAGGAGTATCTCCTTTGCGCCATAGCGCTGATACTCCTACTCTACAAAATGGAGTCGTGTATAGAGCGTGACCAAATCTCTCAGGTGTAGAGAATATAGGTCCATATGCATCTAAAGTTCCTGATTTAAGCCTCTCAAATGAGTCAGAAAATATAATGTCTTCTGTCTTCATCTCATTTCTTAATGCTGTTGATAGAAGTGCTAGCATATCAGGAAATGCTCCACCGAGTGGAAGCTCACTCTTGCTAGATAACTCCTGATCGAAATACCAACGTTGATATCGATTAAATCCGAAACGCAGAGGAGCTCCACGCGTTAGCTCTCCAATAGTACGCGGCTTTACTTCACCTCTTACGATCTCACGAATCGCCTGAGTAAAACCGTTCATATCTAACTTCAGCGAGAGAAAACCATTCTGTTCAGGGCTATTAGATAATCTCATTCCTTTTTCTATCGGCCATGATTCATCTATCTTAGCAGCTCTAAAAAGTTCACCTGGATCATCTAATTCAAGATGAAGCCCTAGAAGTATTAAGACTGGTTTACTTGGAATCCTTCCGTATCGACTTATCTGAGAGATATATGAAGGAGTAACACCACATAATCTCGCAAGTTCCTCTTGTGATGAGCGCTTCTTCTTCGTCCAGTTATCTAGATGTCGTGTAAATACTAAACGAAGCTCTCTTGATGTCTGATCGTTTGCCGTTGAGGGTGATTCTTGGCTGGTTGGGTGCTTTCTAGGCATATGTGATAATGCGATTGTTATTTAATAAATTAATTAAAACAAATTAGATAGAATTATAGAATAACTAATAAAACAAACAAATAAATAAAATAATTAACAGTTAATGATAAAATTA
>CAZTER010000539.1:0-1820 GCA_964612045.1 uncultured Bdellovibrionales bacterium | reverse complement strand
AAAACAGAACGTCGAGGTGGTTGGAGCGCATTGAAAGCAACAAGGACGTTCGTTAAATCTTAATTACAAGAATATATATTCTACAAACAGCATATTTATATTACTAGTTCTGATTTGTATGTTAGCTTCCATCGTTAGGAGGCTTAAGATTAATGACTCTGGAACAAAAAACTCAAGATTCGCACCCACTACTAGACCTTTCAAGACACCGGCTTCTCCCCTTAGTCTCGGCTCTCGTCCTGCCATTCTCTGGGAGTGAAGCTGCTATTACAGAGCCGCAAATTGAAGATCTTAACTCTAAGCCACCTATCACATCCGTTATTAAATGGGATGAATTCGCTGCACAGCTTCAAGCGGAGCAACAGCTTGGATTGCCGAGCCGTTTTCCATTAACTACCTCAAAATCTACAGCAGAAACTACAGATCCCTCCCCGCTTTCACTTAAGTTTTTTGAAGAGCTTCCAGGTGGACATATATTAAAGGATGGATGGGAGCGCGTTAGCGGTGATGCGATCTTCTCTGCCATAACGGCGATCGGAACTGCTGCCGTAACAATTGTCTTCGCATGGCTTCATCGGCGAGATTGGATCCATAGAAATTTTAAGAAGCAGGTTACAGGATTTGTCCTACAAGCAGATTCTGATAGTGGCCCTGCGGCTGTAACATTTCTGGAAACATCGATCTCTACCCTGTTAAACAACTCTCCTCATAGTCCAGCTCTTGTAAATAAGATTGCAAAAACAGTAACTCCTGAAAATCCATTTCTCGGATTTAAGGATCTACCAGGGAGTGACATTAGTACCGATGCTGAACAGATCTTTGCTGAGATTTCAAATACAGTATCTAGTAATGCTGGAACTCAGGAGATCCTAGCTGCGGATCCTTGTAGCAATGAGCTAGTTGATACTCGTGAAGATCTCGTTGCGATTACAAATGAGAGGTATAATCGACATAAGTTAAGAATTATAGACCTGCCTGTTCGACAAGCAGTCGGATATCTTGGAGACCTTGGAAAAGCGATTGATCAGTTCTTACTTCATCCTGAAAGTTGCGTGGAGGTAAAAGGACGGTTTATTTCAGCATTAAAATTAGCAGTAATTGCCTTCTATGATAATCCAGGGAGGTTTAGGCGCGCTTACCTTAAATTATCCAACTCTGATCAGACTGCTCCTACATACTCATGGGAGGCAGTCTCTAGACATGCTTTGTACCTCAGAGATTTATTTGATTTAAGTTGGCAATCAGCAATATCGAAATTATCCGCGGAAGTCGGTGAGATAAAAGATAGAGATCTTAGAGGCTCTCAAAATAGCAGATCTACTAAAGCAGGGATCGATACAGAGTTAGCTGATAATAGTTTCGAGCAAAATATGGCACCTCTAAACAATGTAGATCCTGAACGTAAGTACTATGCTGTGATAAAACTTAGCCGACTTCTTCCACGGGATCGAAAGGGGGATGGTTAAAAAGATCTGCAAACGGAAAGAGAGGTCGTATATATTTAGATTTTTTAAGATTACTTAAAACCTTCTCTGATAAAGAAGAGCGAACTCCTGTCCCATGAAGGACATTAATAGCAGCTATTAGGTTGTCCACATCATGACTGTGCTTACTCAAGTCATGAAGAGATGTTGAATTAAACGAAGAGTCGAGTAAATTTAGTGCTTCTACAACTAGCTCTGGATTAGAAGCCTGAGAGATTAGCCGTGCACTTAGCTTTAGTACGGCAGAAATATCCTCATCTCCAACCCAAAAAACTAAAGAAAATGCCGCTAGTTCTATAGGTTTTATAATTAAAGATTCTTTTAGTAATTTAGATG
>CAZTER010000538.1:0-1823 GCA_964612045.1 uncultured Bdellovibrionales bacterium | reverse complement strand
AGCTCCATTTATTACTAGGAGACCTTACTACTACCGACCTGCTCAAGACACTTCTCCAAGGCTTCCCAAGCTAATACGGCACACTTCACACGAGCTGAAAACTTTCTCACTCCTTGAAGTGCTGAAGCATCTCCTAACTCTGGAAGATCCTCACCCTCAACATCTCCTCGCATCATAGCCTTGAATGACGCGCACAGAGCTCTTGCTTCTGTAATAGATCTTCCTTTCACTAAATCAGTCATCATAGAGGCTGAAGCTTGGCTTATAGAACAACCATGTCCGCTAAAAGCGATATCTGTAATTAGCTCACCGTTACTATCTAGAGTTAAAGACAGCTGATCTCCACATAGTGGATTAAAGAGCTGCGCAGCATATGGAGCTGGCGACAGACATCCATGACATCTTGGATGTCTAAAATGATCGAGGATTACCTCCTGATAGATCTCATCTAAATTCATAACAACGAGCTACTCGAAATCAACAAATACTAACTCTTCAACTATCCGAGCTTGAAATTTTTTAATCGGACGTACTGCTGGCATACACTTAGCTGCTCCAGTTCTTAGATCGAATCTCGCTCCATGTGCAGGACATTCAATCTGCCCGTCGGCACAAGTTCCACCCGAAAGAGCAACATCTGCATGAGAACAACGATCTTCAAAGATAAAAACTTCACTTCCTTCTCGAATAACAACCAGATCTGTTCCTGCAATGGATACCGATATTGGCTGCCCCTCAGCAAGCTCAGATAATTTACCTATTTGGTGTTCCACTTCCTAGACGTCCTAAAACTTGTGCACTTAGCCACTGATGGATCTCTGAGTTATCCAATCTTCCTACCAGATCTTCTAAAAATCCCTCAACTATTATCTGCTCTGCAGTGCTACGAGAGAGTCCTCTTGTCATCAGATAAAACAACTCTTCCTGATTAACATGACTGACTGAGGCTCCATGGGAGCACTTTACATCATTCGCCTTAATTTCAAGATTTGGAATCGCATCTGCGCGCGCTGCAGGAGATAACAATAAAGTTCGATTTGTCTGATAAGCATCAGTCCTCTGTGCGCCCTCTGCGACTCTTATATATCCATAGTAAACAGACCTCGCTTTATCTTTCACTACTCCCTTGAAGAAGAGATCTGATCTACAGTTTGGCGCGTTATGCCACTGAGTTGTGTGGAAATCGATATGTCGATTCTGATCAGCAAGAGAAATCCCAATTAAAGAAGCATTTGCTCCTGGCTCATTTAAAGCAACATCTATATCGATACGAGAAACATCTCCACTAAGAGCAACATGCGCAGAGCTGAATTGAGAATCCCTGCTCAAATGAAAACAGTGCCTTCCCAATACTTTCACTCCAGCAGCAGCTCGGACTAAAGAGATAAAATTTACATTCGTACCAGCACCGGCAAATATTTCAATACGTGGAGCGATAAGTCCTTTTTCAAAGCCGTCATTAGCACTTGAAAGATCATCTATGACTGTAACAGAAGCCTGAGGTTCGACATCCACGATTATCAATGGAGCAAAGCAATTACTACTTTCCTCTACTGCCAACTGAGAAAGAAGAAGAGGTTGCTGAACATTCACTCCTCTTTTTACGCTTAAAGCATTAACTGAAGAAGCTGAAGACAAGAACAAAGCACTAACTGCATCTCCACTCTTTTGGTCCCACGCGGAAATTTCTGATAAACGGTGAGATAACTTTGAGGAAACATCACTACCACTGAGCCATGCTACTCCATCTGGCAACTCAACTGAATTCTCAACTCTCCATATAGCAAGCGTCGGAGATATTTTAGCCCCTGGAGTATTAAGAA
>CAZTER010000537.1:0-1829 GCA_964612045.1 uncultured Bdellovibrionales bacterium | reverse complement strand
TCAAGCAAACAAACTTAGTTATCAAGTTATACGCTTTCTTCTAAGTCCATATTCTACCAAGTCTTCTGAGGAATTGTTGTCTGTAGTATCTAATTTAAGTAAAGCATTAGAGATAGAATTAAGAAAAACATTCGAAGAGCATTGGTTCGGGTATGGGAAATTGGATAGTTTACAGACCAAAATAGATGTTATCAGATACGCTTTTCTATCTGAAGATAAAACAAAGAATAAAAAAGTTGCTCATATTAGACATACGGTTTTATCAGAATTGAAATCTCTGCATGATGATTTTACTAATGCATCTAATTTTCAACGAGCAGTTCTTGTAAGAGAGATTCTTTTTCCAGATAAGAGAGATCTTTCTTCTATGCAGAAAGCACTTACTCCAATCCTAAAGTGTTTCCTGCCAGAACAAACAAATGAATCGGATTATTTAAGAAACTTTCTGTCAATCTATATATCTAATCTTGATATGCGCCAAAGAGATTTTGCAGTAGCTGCTATACTAGCTGCAGCTCAAGACAGTGATTCGCAAGCGCACTCTGGTCCAGAAGCATTCGTAAAATTTCTTGAAGATTTATCGGCACTTGAAATTAAAGGTGGTCAAAGAGGATGTAATTTCCCCAAAGTTCCTCGCGAGTACAGGACTGCTTTGAGAAGGCTCACAGATAAAGCTAAAGAAAATAACCTATGGGAGGTTCTAGATTGGGTAGAGTCCGTTCAGCCAGAGTTAGAAAAACAATATAATCAGTATTTAAGAGAGCGTGGAGAATTATTGCCAGGACAAGCTATCAATCTCGTCTCTACCGGAGCCGTTCTAGGCTCTGCATCTATGTGTGTTACTATTGAAGTAACATTCTCAAATGGAAAGAGTTGTGTGCTATCTATTTTAAGACCATATACACGGGAACGAGCTGAGTATAGTGCCGATGTTTTAAAAAATAGCTTAATGCAATTGCCAGTAAAGGATAGGGGAAGATCGGTTGGAGTACGTATCCTTGATTCAACTGTTAGAAGACTTGGGTTAGAGGTTGATTTTCTTAAAACCAAAGATCAAGTTGAGATCGGTAGCTCCAATTATGAAGATAGTGACGTTTTAATTGATGATGCAAGAGTTAGATTCAAAGTTCCAGAGATATATGCTCAGGGAAAAATTCTTGGAGATGATTGGATCGAATATCAGTTTGCATTGATGGAGAAGCTTGAAGGAGTACCCTTTTCAAAATGGGAAGCTTCAGAAGAGAAAAAGTATCAAGCTGCTCTGGGATGCTTAGTTAAAAAAGCGCGTAACATTGCTGCAGGACATTTTTGTAGTGATAGAAATCCTGGAAATACATTATTTACCGAAGATCAGGTTGGTCAGATCGATTTCAAAGCACTGAGTCTTACTGGAGCAACTGTAGAGGATTATCAACAATTCATACGATTATTATTAACTACCGCTGAAAAATTTGAGACAGTCTCAGTTCCTTTATCTCTTGAGTCAATGATTGATACTTTTTTAGACGCACAGGACGATCTTGAATCTAAAAATGAACAGATTCGCCCTTTCGTTACAGAGGTTCAAGAAGCGATTTTATCTTTAAATCATCTTATTGAAGAGGTTTCTACCGATGATTTAATGTCAGCGCTTTTTTCTGGTCTACTTCAAGGCGCGGGGGTCGAGTTTAGAACTGCGCTAGCGAATGAATATGATAATCTCTCTCAGTTTTTTAAGAAGAAAGGTTTTGAGGCTCCGGAGTTAGCTTTTGTTCAGCCATTTATAATGAATATGGCAGGGGAGGAGCTTGCTGGTTTTCTTATCAAGCCACCATATCGTTTCTTTAAAC
>CAZTER010000536.1:0-1837 GCA_964612045.1 uncultured Bdellovibrionales bacterium | reverse complement strand
TCTGGAATTATTCGCTCATAACTAAGGCTAGGACCTATGAAGCGACGATCTTCAGCTAAAAGGGCAGGATCGTTACTGACCTCTGATGGATCTAGATCTAGGTCTTCATAATCGCGATCTGTAGCCTGAGAAAACTCATCATCTATAACTCTAAAACCAACTCCATATCTCTTGACGTCCTTCTCAGGATCTCCATCGGCATAGGCGTATTGAAGTTGAAGATCTAAGCGATCTTGTCTGTAAATATATCGCTCTTCGCCATTTCTAAATAAGCGACCAACAGTATCTGCCTTATCAGCATAGAATAGCCATGAGTCTTTTTCGCTAAGACTTCTAAATGGTCTTCCAAGTTGAAAAACCCCACGATCTCCATCGTTTCTAGTAAAATAACCGGCTACTAAACGATCTTTGGTAGCTCTAAACCTAGGATCATCGTAAACGAACTCCATTCCTCGACGTCCATCGCTTTCAGTGTAAAGCGTCTCTATTCGCTTACCAAGACCGGCCAAGTTACTTTCAGAAACGCCGGCTGTAAGGTTACTATTCCCAGTTCCAGTGGAGTATCCGAATTGGGGGATGAATGTCCATGTATCCTGAACAATGACATTTAAATCAACAAATTCGCCATCAGGTACAACCTGAATATCTGCCTTAGCTAAATAACCTGCAGAGCGGAGATTTCTTTCACTTTCCTGAATAAGAAAATAATCGAATTTATCACCCTCATTTTGCAAAATTTCTCGCTTAATAACCTCTACTTTTGTCTGGATCTTTGCATCGTTAACAGTTCGATAGAATGGACCGATACCAGTATCATCAAATATCTCTCGAACCTGAATCGAGACATTCCTGATTATCTTCCCGTTAAACTTAATACGAGGGTCGTTCACATTATGCTTAGCTGCCGGAGCTCGATCTTCTGGATACTGAGCGAAAGACTCAACAGCACAGATCAGAGAGCATACGAAAGTGGAGATAGTAGCCAGAAAGACTACATGCAAAAAACTTCTGTGGGGAATAGTCCCCATTGGTATTATACGTCTAAACACTTTCTTCATACTAAAGGGTAAAAACCTAAAACTAGAGAACAAATAAGATCTCTATTGCATCGCAGACTATCAATAACCAAGAAGTGTTCAAGACGCCACACCTTTCATATAGTATACTATAGTAGTGGTTACTTTAACGAAGGTTAATCTAGTTATGACCGACCAAAAGAATACAAATCTACCTCAGCAGTCTGTCAGCTTCGCTAAGGGTCTATTTTTAGGTTCCCTGTATCAAAATCAGATATTTCCATACCCTGAAATAAAGAAAGGAGAGCTAGAAACACTAACCCTAGTCCTTGATTCAATCGATAAATTTATGGCTGGCTACTCAGAGCAGTATCGTGAGTTTGATAAGAAAGGAGAGCAACCAGCAGATTATATAGAAAAGCTAAAGGAGTTGGGGCTTTTTGGATTAATTATCCCTGAAGAGCATGGAGGTTTAGGTTTCTCAAATGCAGCCTATTCCAGAGCAATCCAACAGAGTAGCAGAATCGATGCTTCTACATCCCTTACGATTGGAGCCCACTCTTCGATAGGAATGAAAGGACTCCTATTATTCGGGACAGAAGAACAGAAGGCCAAATATCTTCCAAAATTAGCTTCCGGTGAAATGGTGGCAGCGTTTTGCTTAACAGAACCAGGTTCTGGTTCTGATGCCGCCTCAATTAAAACATCGGCAAAAAAAGAGAGTGATGGCAGTTGGACTTTAAATGGCGAGAAGATCTGGATAACCAACGGAGCATTTGCTGAATTTTTTACCGTATTCGCAAAAACTGATTCTCCTGATG
>CAZTER010000535.1:0-1845 GCA_964612045.1 uncultured Bdellovibrionales bacterium | reverse complement strand
ATATCTGTTTAATGGTGGCACAGAGACTGCTGAGATCTCATTCCAACCAATTCGACGATATTGCGCGAAGAGTTCAAATCTTGAATTTAGAAAAGATGACTTTAGTTTATCATCAGTGAATAAAGTAGATGTTATAAGATTTGGAAATGTTCTACTTAATTGCTACTACACTCAAGAAGAAGCAAATCACGCCCTAAAACTTGCTCAAGAGAAGTTAAAAGAAGGTGGAATAATTGTTATTGCAAGTGGCGATGATATCTCTGTTACGCTACAAAAGATCTCAGGATTACTTGTCCCAAAAACATGCACAGTAGATCTTAAAAATTGTGTAGTTCCTCACCGGCTTCAACTAAAAATTTTGGGAATAGAAGATCTTGAAGAGGATGTCTTACAATCCACCTCACAGATAAATACTACTGGTATTGCTGGAGAACCAATGAGTGCTTGCGGTACAGATATCGTTATTTCCAGACTCTCGACTAAGGGATATGCCGCATCTATCACTAGAAATCGTCACCATTGCTGGCTATACATAGATCTAGCTAAGCATTCGCTCTAAAGAGAACTTTAAAGGATCTGCGAAATTTTCCTGTCAAACAAAAATTCTTACTGAGATTTCGCTTCACCTTTTAACGAAAGTAGTCCTTTTATCTGAGCAGAGATAAAATCACGATTTAATCTAGCGATGTATTTTATATTTATCCCCTTTGGACATGCCTCTTGGCATTCTCCATGATTAGAGCATCCTCCAAAGTTTTCTTTATCCATCTGCTTAACCATCGCCATCACGCGTTGGTATCTCTCCGGTTGACCTTGAGCCAACAATCCAAGATGAGAGACCTTAGCAGAAGTAAATAACATCGCACTTCCATTTGGACATGCAGCAACACAAGCACCGCACCCTATACAGGTAGCAGCATCAAAAGCCTCATCGGAATCATCTTTATTAATAGGTGTTGCGTTGGCTTCTGGCGCCGATCCTGTATTAATTGAGATAAAGCCACCAGATTGAATAATTCTATCGAATGCAGCCCTATCAACTACAAGATCTTTAACCACTGGAAATGCTGAGGCTCTCCATGGCTCTACATAGATCTCATCTCCATCCTTAAAAACTCTCATATGAAGCTGACAAGCAGTTGTATTTTTCTGAGGGCCATGAGGACGACCATTGATCACCATTGAGCAGGATCCACAGATTCCTTCTCGACAATCATGCTCAAAAGCTATCGGCTCTTCTCCTTTGCTTGCCAATTCTTCGTTGAGCTGATCAAGCATCTCTAAGAATGAGCTATCAGGGCTAACTGCTTTCATTTGGTAACGAACAAACTTTCCTTCGTTACTGCCACGAGCTTGTCGCCATACATATAGGGTTATATTTAAATTTTCGTGAGACATAAGACCTCTAAATAACTACGATCACTTATAGCTTCGCTGTTGTAGATGCACATGCTCGAACTTTAACGATTCTTTGTGCAACGCATGAGATATCTGACCGTTACTCTCTCCAACGAATTCCCAAACGGAAGCATAACAATATTCATCATCATTACGCTGAGCTTCTCCATCAGGAGTTTGATACTCCTCTCGGAAATGACCACCACAAGATTCATTTCGTTCTAACGCATCACGACACATCAATTCGCCTAACTCCAAGAAGTCAGCTACTCGTCCAGCCTTTTCTAAATCCTGATTAAGATCTTGATCACTGCCGTTTACAGCAACTTCACTCCAGAAGCGTTGCCTAATCTCTGGAATCTTCACCAAAGCTTCACGAAGTCCCTCTGCTGTACGGCCCATTCCACACTTATCCCACATGACTCTTCCGAATTCTCGCCAGAAGGA
>CAZTER010000534.1:0-1854 GCA_964612045.1 uncultured Bdellovibrionales bacterium | reverse complement strand
AATCGATCTATATGTTAGCCAACTAGGTGGATATTACGATCCTGAAGCTAAGTATTTTGTAATGGCAGCATGGATGCCGATGTTGCTACAGAGTTCGGTTGCTGTTCATGAGCTTACCCACGCTGTGCAAGATCAGCACTACGCGCTCGATAAGTTTGTAGATCAAAAAATTGAAAATTCAGATCTTTTATTAGCAAGGTCTGCATTAATCGAGGGAGATGCAACAGCTGTAATGATGGATGCTGTTAATATCAAAGCAGGACTTCCAAGAATGATAGAAATGGACGGTGTTGAGTCTATTATTACTCAGAATATCCTTGGAGCTTCTCTTTCTGGAGCGATGTCAGGAGTTCCGAATAGCTTACAGGTTATGGTTTTGTTTCCTTATAGTTCTGGGTTGAGATTCGCTCATTATCTTTTAAGGCGAGGAGGCTATCCTGAAATCGATAAAGCTTTCGTACGATCGCCGCGTTCTACAGAGGAGATCTTGCACCCTGAACAATATTTCAATGATCAACCTGGATTTCGCGTAATAGCTCCAGAGGAGGTTTTTGATAAAGGATGGGGAGAGGTTATTTTTAAGGATACTTTAGGAGAGTTTATGCTCTCAGCTCTTTTATCCAATATATCTTCAGCAAAGATTAGAAATGCACAAGCGGCTGCTGGATGGGGAGGCGATACTCTTGTTGTCCAAAAAAGCTTAACTAAGCCCGGTGAAAAACTCTTATCTTGGAAGATAGAATGGGATAGTTCAGTTGATAACCTTGAATTTATGAAGATTTATGCCCCATATTTAAAAGAGCGAGAGCAATCAGGGGAAAATATATCAGTTGCGCAGGACGATAAATCTGTCTTAATCAGAATTGAATTAAAATAAAGGGAGTTTTTATGGTTACCAAAATTACAAAGGCGTCTTATCAGGTTTCATCAATTAATGGTGAGATGTTGGTTGTAGTAGTGAATGAGAAGGATCTATCTTCGATTAATAAGAAAGGAGATCTTAAGAAACCAAGCTTATCAACTATTAATGCTGCTTCAAGTGGCGCTCTTGCTATTTACCTAAAGCGCAGAGCATATAAAGCTTCTCCTGGTGCTAGTTGTGTTTTTAATGCTGCAGCACCATACGGATTGGTTGTTGTTTATGGTGCACCATCTGATGCAGGTAATCAGTTCGAATACCTTGAATACATGAGAAATTTAGGTGATTTCATCGTAAACACAGCTAAAGTATATGGATGTAAAAAAGTTTCACTTGTAGCGACAGAGTTGAATTTGAAGAGCTCTGAAGCAGGATATGCTCTTGGAGAAGGCTTAATTTTAGGAGGATATTCCTTCGAACAATATAAAGGAAAAAAGAAAACTGAAGTGAGCTTAGGAGAGTTGCAGCTACTTACTTCAGAGTCTATTGATACAAAATCAATTACACAGGGCCAAGTTATTGCCCAGAGCACATGTGCCGCTCGTGATATCGTAAATATGCCACCCTCTGATTGCACTCCATCTTACCTCGCTGGAGTTGCTAAGAAGGTTGCTAAACAACGTAAGTTAGCAATCAGTGTGTTCGGGTATAAAGACCTTAAGAAGATGGGAGCTGGTGGTTTACTAGGTGTTTCAGCTGGCAGTGATGAGGAGCCGTTCTTAATAAGAATGGTTTTAAAACCAAAGAAGAAGACAAAGAGAGTTATTGGTTTAGTAGGAAAAGGAGTTACCTTTGATAGTGGTGGTTTATCTATTAAACCATCAAGCGGAATGGAGGATATGAAGTGCGATATGGCTGGAGCTGCGGCTGTATTGTTTGCAATGGATGCAATAGCTCAATTAGATCCTCATGTTGAAGTTAGGGTTTATATTCCA
>CAZTER010000533.1:0-1865 GCA_964612045.1 uncultured Bdellovibrionales bacterium | reverse complement strand
TCCTGATGTTGCAAATAAAGCGATATCAACTCCATCAAAGGAGTTATCTCCCAATACTTCAATCCTTCCCTCATGCTCTCCTACTCTATATATCTCTCCAGCAGAATCTTTCGATGCTAATAATTTTACACCAGCAAGAGGAAATTTTCTCTGTTCTAAAACAGCTATCATTTCAGAACCTACTAATCCGGTAGCTCCTGCAATTGCAACGACTGGTGACTTTTTCATAGATAAACCCTGATTAAAATCGAGAAATTAGAATACAGCATACGCTGAAAGTTTCAACCGTATTGAACAAGCTAAGCGATAGGATCAATCAAGATGAGACCTGCTCTCATTGCAGTCACATCTACAAATTTGATTATTTACGGATCTTTTTGTTTAAAGATGGAATGACTAAATCTTGTTGATTTTAAGCTTCCATAAGATCACTTGGATCAGGCATAAGACCTTTTCTTACTTCAATCTCACTCAATCCAGCAGCGGCGAATCCTGGTCGGTCTGATTCTAACCCTAGTTGAGGAGATGTTCTCTCAGGATCAATCATTGATAGAAGCATCAATCCTGCAATCGCTGCAGCAGCTGAAGCAGCATGCTGGACTGTGCTTGAATTATTTTCTGTCGTTGGGCCCATACTCTATCACCGTAATTCACAGGGTTATATCAATAGTTATTAAGCATTTACTTTAGACAAGTAACATAATTCCTTGAGAATTTTCATAGTATTTTCAATATCTTACAAAATTATCAATATAAGTTCATAAAATTATATGTTAGCTCATCTAAGAGTATGTGGAGCCAAGGTCAAAGTCTCAGAATCAGGCGGTGAGAGTCGTTTTTGTTATATGAGCAAAGTCCCGCCTCCAATTTATACATGTTAGGATGATCTACAAACTATTAAACTGACTATAGTCGGTATTCCACAGGGAGATTAGGTCTTGAATTCGGAGAACCAAAACAAGCCAGGAGATGAAACTCAGCAACTTCCTTTTATAACCAAAAAGGGTACCCCACTTCATGCGATCTCTACTGAACAAAGCCAAGCTATAAGACTTTATCTCGAAAGAGATTTAGGAATTTCGCCTTTGCAGATAGCTGAATCAGCCGGATCCTCAATGGGGATGGTAGTTCGTTCAGCACTAGGACTCTCTGCTACTGATGGACAAGTTGCGATCTTTTCAGCTGATAATTTAAGTGGTTGGATTGCTCTTGTAGCTGCTAGACATCTCCTAAGCGCTGGCGCCTTACCTGTTATTGTTTTGCTTGCATCCTCTCTTCCACAATCAAATGAACAGATGACCCTACTTAAACCAATCGAAAAAAATGGTGTTCCTATCTTTGACTGGAGTCCAACGCCGGATGAATCTGCACTCACTACACTGCTTCAGAGCTCACACAATGCAATAGTTGGAGCATTTGACCTTTTTACTATGCCATCGCCAGAGGTCTGTTCTGCATTGAGCACTGTACTAAATGAAGAGGCGACACCGTTACACTCAATTCAGTTTCCTTTGGGAGTAAATCCATCTACTGGAGAAGCTGGAAATAATCCTCTCTATTCATCATCAACTCTTTCTCTAGGATTACCTCTTAAAGGAGCGATTAAGGGCAATGAGTTTCTAGGAAGACATTATCTTACAGATATCTCTATCCCAAGAGCCGGGATCCCAGAGATAATAGCGGAACAACCAGTACTATTTAATGAGCAACCAGTAGTTCTTATTTCGCCATCATAAGTAAGCAAAAAGCTACTAAGCCTTTTCTGACTTATTCTTATTGCCTAACTAAGGGTACTGAAATTTTAAATAGCAGCTTCGGAAGGTAGGCCATATAAGGTCCACTTATAGCCAGCAGAGGAATCACCA
>CAZTER010000532.1:0-1872 GCA_964612045.1 uncultured Bdellovibrionales bacterium | reverse complement strand
GGTTACATTGCTTGCGGATTTACCTCAATTTTAGATTGAGATTTCTCTTTTTCTATTACTGACTGTAAAAATGCATTTGCAATCTGAGAGCGAGATACTGTCTTAAAGATAGCCTCTCGCTCCTTAAGTTTTTCAGCAGTTGGTTTGTGTACAGCGGTTACCTGAATCACCCAGAACTTCCCATTATGTTCATAGATGCTTCGCATTAATTTCATTCCGCTTTGAACCTGTGAAAGTTCATTAATAAACTCCGGAGATGAAGGAAGCTCGGGTTTTGGGACGATAGGAGAGATTCCTTCAATAGATTGGACCGTATATCCATTGCTTTTAGCAACGTCGCTTAACGGCTTATTCTCAGCATTGATAGTGTCTTTGATTTTCTGTGCTGTTTCTCGTGCTAAAGCGCGCGCTTTGTCATTGTTAATAGCAGAGATGATCTGATCGCGTACTTTAACTAGAGGGGCTATATCTGCCTCTCTTCTCTCAGTAACATGAACGATAACAACTTTGTCTTTTACATCGACGATACTATTCTCTTCTGTTGTTTCTAATACGCCATTGGTTAATCCAATTAGTTCTTCACTCGGATCGTTGTCGCCAGATAAGATTCCAGAGGTCTTTTCAAGTTTTAGTCCTCGTCCTGCAGTAAACTGTTCGAGCGTTTCGCCACTCTTTTGCCACTCCGTAAAGAGATCATGAGCTCTGGTTGATGCATAGATTGGAGCATCTTGAAGTTGAATCTGTTTAGCAATCTCATCTCTAACAGCATCTAAAGGCTTTGTGGTCTCTGGTTTGTAATCTGTTATCTCTACTATTTCAAAACCATAATCAGCTTCTACTAAAGGAGCGATTCCGGAACGTTTCATAGAGAAAACTACACTGTCAAACTCAGGACTTTGAAATCCACGGGTAATAGTTCCTAGATCTCCTCCCTTACCTTTCGAGATTAGGTCGTCTGAAAACTCAAGAACTAGACCATCAAAAGGCTCTCCAGCTTGAGCTCTGCTGTGAGCAAGGACGGCTTTTTCTTTAAGCTTGTTCATCTCCTCAGGTGTTGCATCTTTTGGATAGAGAAGTCTGATTCTCTTAGCAGATAAGCTTTCTGCAACCTTAAACTGTGAAGTGTTCTCTGAGTAGTAAAATTCGATGTCTTCAGGAGTTACTGGTACCGCAGTAACGTATTGAGAAGGGGAGAAGGTAACGTATTCGTATGATGCTCCTTGTGGGATCTCGAAGCGATCCGAATTGCTACCATAAAAATTTTCAATCTCTTCTTCGGTTGGTTGGTTAGCTATTTTGTCTGTGAAATCTCCAGGCGCAAAACTAATAGCTGCTACATCATAGGTACTATCAAATTGTTCAATAGCTCGTACAATCTCAGCATGAGTAGGGATGATTGCATCTGATACTATTGATGCGAATTGTTGTCTGAGTACATCGCGACGGATTTCATCCTCGAAGCCACGAGAACTCATTCCTATCTGTGAAAGAAAACCGCGGTATTCATCAGCGGAGAAGTCTCCTTGGAATACATTGCTTTGAATGAAGGAGCGAACTGCTTGATCTCCTGCAGCAAGTCCTATTGAGTTTGCTTTTTGCTCTAAAATAGATGCTGAGATCACACGATCAATAACTTTCTGAGATCCTTCTTCCTGCTGATCTCCACGCTTCATCCGAGCTAACTCTGCGAATGAGATCTTCGCATCGTTTATCTTTATTGCGTAATCGTTATCTCCACGATTTACCATTCTAACAGGATCTAGACCTAAGCCAGTTAGAGTCACAGCAATTAATAGGAGGAATATAGAGCCAACAACTGTTTTCTTATATTTATGAAATACTTGTATCATGTTTTCTTCTAATTAATATGCA
>CAZTER010000531.1:0-1882 GCA_964612045.1 uncultured Bdellovibrionales bacterium | reverse complement strand
GTTATTGTGGCGACGATGGCTAAGCCAAAAGATAATTGGGCGATATTTTACGAATTCAGCTTTCTATAAGCTCAGTTGGTTTCCAGGAATTGATAATCCAGATCAGCGAATCGAAGAGGATGTTAGAAGCTTTACAGCCACCTCTTTATCTTTATTTTTAATCATACTTCAATCAATCTTTGCTCTTTTTGCCTTCATGGGAGTTCTCTGGTCGATCTCTTGGTATCTAACTGTAGCTGCAGTTGGATATGCAGCAGTTGGCTCAGTGTTTACCTATTTTTTAGGCCGGCCTCTAATAGGCTTAAATTATTCACAGCTAAAGAAGGAAGCAGATTATCGTTATAAATTAATTAACGTACGAGATAATGCTGAGTCAGTTGCCTTCTATCGTGGTTCAGAACGTGAGCAGACAAGGGTGCGACAGCGTTTAAAAGACGTAGTACGCAATATGCTTTCTATCATCAATCAAAATCGTTTGTTGAATTTTTTTACAACAGGTTACAACTACGTTACGATCATTCTACCGACAATGATCGTTGCTCCTCTGTATCTGGATGGAAAGATCGAATTCGGGGTAGTCACTCAGGCAGCCATCGCTTTCGGACATGTACTAAATGCACTCTCCATCATAATATCTAACTTTGGTAGTTTAAGTGCCTATGCTGCGGTAGTTAGACGTCTTGGGATATTCTGGGAGGCCTTAGATGAAACTACTAAGGAAAGTGGAGAGGATGCTGGAATTATAGTTAAGGATGGCGAGCAGATCTCTTTCAACAAGGTAACAATTACAACGCCAACAAAAGATCAAACATTAGTTAGGGATCTCTCCTTTGAAATGGGGAGAGGTGGTCTTCTAATTACAGGAGCAAGTGGTGGTGGAAAAAGCTCTATTTTACGAGTTCTTTCTGGTTTGTGGTCTAGTGGGGACGGTTTAGTAGAGCGACCAGATATTCGATCTTCTATGTACATCCCACAACGTCCTTATATGGTAATGGGGACTCTACGCTCTCAGCTTTTATATGGTCAAACTCGTCGTGGATTAACTGATAAAGTACTTCTAAAGGTTATAGAAGAAGTCGGATTGATCGATACCTTCCATCGTATTGGAGGATTTGAGGCTTCTGTTGATTGGAATAACTACTTATCAACAGGTGAGCAGCAACGTTTAGCTTTTGCGAGAGTTGCGTTAGCAAGGCCACGTTTTGTCTTCCTTGATGAAACGACAACAGCTTTAGATGATAGAGGTGAGGAGCAGTTATACGATGTTCTTCGTAGCTTTGCAGAGATCTGGGTAACTGTAGGATATCGCGCTAACTTAAAACGGTTCCATGATCACAGACTTGTCTTGCAGGGTGGTGGAAAATGGCATTTTGAGAGGATCCGATGATCAATCGAATCCTTCATATATTGCGTTCCACCCTTCCAGTGATTGTTACAATATTTATATCTGTTGAGTTTTCAGCCGTTACCGGAGCTAATGCTCAGTCTGTAGATCAGATCAGAGATAGGATTCTTCATGACTGTGATGCTGCGCGCAATTTATATTCAAATGGATCTGATCTTCAACTAGATGAATGGACACCAGTTCTTGGAGATATCCTTAAACTTGATTTAACAGCTAGCTCTGCTGCTGTTCCTAATCCACAACTCTCTTTTCCACTTAAAATTAACGATAGTCACACTGTAAAGTTAGATGCTGCTAGAATTGATGCTCTGCCGTTAGTCGGAGTTGAAGAGCAGATGTTAGCTCGAAGGTGTGTCATCTCTATTCTGCAGAGCTCTAGAGTTAAAACAGAGACATTACTACCTATTCTCTTAGATTTTGCGTCACGCTTAGAATTAGATGATGAATTGAGAGTTAATGTAGATCGGATCTTAATTA
>CAZTER010000530.1:0-1889 GCA_964612045.1 uncultured Bdellovibrionales bacterium | reverse complement strand
AGCTTTATTTTTACGTTCATTCACTAATGTTGGTGAGACAGCTGAAATAGCAAAGCCAGTTGAACAGCCGGTAGTCGTAGAGCAAACAAGTGAGCAACCGCAAGTTGAGATGGTTGATGTTCTTGTTCCAGTTAAAAGCATTGAAGCTGGTACTCAGTTAGTTGCTACAGATTTTGTAAAAGTAGCTCGTCCTCGTAGTGTTGTATCGAATGGAGTAATAACCTCCTTTGATCAGATCTCAGGCAGTTATGCAAAAACATTAATCCCAGTTAATCAGCCTATAGTTAGAGATCACTTAGTTCAAGACGCGCCGTCTAACGCTGTTGTATCAAATATTCCAAATGGTCATCGAGCTGTAACAATTGATGTGAATGCAACATCAAGTGTTGAAGGATGGGCTAGAGCTGGTGCTCGTGTAGATGTGCACTGGATCGCAGATCTTCTTGGAGAGAGAACAGTTCGTGTTCTTGTTGAGAATGCGAAGGTATTATCAGCAGAGAGGCAGGTAGATCCAAAAGCTAATCCAAGCTCTGCAATCCCTACAACTGTTACGCTTCTTGTTACTGACAAGGATGCCCAAAAGATCTCTTTAGCAGCAACTGCTGGTACTCTAGTTATGCATCTTAGAGGACAAAATGATTTTAATGTCTCTCAAAACGCCGGAACTCTAACACTTAGAGATATCCTTGGTGGAAAGAGTGTTGGTCCTGACGATCGCGCTGTTGAGGGTGTGTTGAAGATCAAAGAGCGCGATGGAACAACAAAAGAGTTAGCTATTGTTGATGGCAGCGTAGTAAAACAGGAATAACTAAGACTAGTAATAGTTAGATCGTTCTTGATAAACGCCAGCATGCCTGGCGTTTATCATGTTCTAGTTATTTAGATCTTCTTGTAATGCCAGATGCTGATGCGATTAAAACCTCAGAAGCGTGATTAGAGAATATTCCGTTCTCTACTACTCCAGTAATTGATTTTATTCTTGTCTCTAGATCTGGTGCGATCGGAGTAAACCCTGCATCAATTATCAAATTGCCACATTCAGTGATAACAGGGCCGTGCTTGCCACCTTTGCATTGACGTATCTCAGCTGAAGTAGCACCTAATTTTAAGATCTCTTTTGTGCAATATTCATGTGCTTCAGGAATGACCTCTATGGGAACTAGACAGTTCCGTCCGAGAGTGTCAGTTAATTTGCTCTCATCCACAATTACGGTAAATATTTTGCATTTTACTGCTAGGATCTTCTCTCTTAATAGCGCGCCGCCATGCCCTTTAATTAGTCTTAGATCCTGATCCACCTGATCTGCTCCATCAAATCCCCAATCAATCTCTCCGATCGCAGCTGGATGAAGAACTGTGCAACCAAGTTGATGACAGCGTGTCGCTGACTGGATAGAAGTAGGGACTATTGATATCTTAAGCCCCTCATTTTTAATCCTCTTCCCGATCTCTATAAGAGCTAGATCTACTGTAGAGCCAGTTCCAACACCGATTAATGTATTATTTGCTACTCTTTGCGCGAGTTCCTTGGCTACTAACTCTTTCATCTTTTCTCCGATCGATGCTTTAAAGCTCTTCCCAGTATGCGGGCGGCAAAATAGGTTGTACAGCAAAAAGGTAAGATTCTGGAAGATAGAGAGATTAAGAGAGACCTAAAGCCTGGTACTACGTATCCTAATGGATTGAATCCAATTGCTGCGATTGTACGCTTTACAACTAGCTCTACCGTATCGCGTTTTCCTCCTGTTAGTGTTCCTGGCACTCTTGCAACTCCACCGAATTCAGTAGCGGTTGGTCCAGGACAGAGGGTTACTACCTTAATTCCAAAACTTCGGAGCTCAGCTTTTAGTGCGAGGGAGTGGATGAAGTTAACGGCTTTAGTTGATGCA
>CAZTER010000529.1:0-1894 GCA_964612045.1 uncultured Bdellovibrionales bacterium | reverse complement strand
GATCAAGAGGGCAAGCTGCGTGAAGTAATGGATGGCTTTAGGAGTCGTGGGAATCACTTCTATGTTTTGGGTAGAAAGGGAGATGATGGGGTATTTAGAACCATTCGAGATCTTCCTGGATATGAAGAGAATAGAGATCTCTTCCGCGAGTTAACAGGACAGTTGAATATTAGCGCCACTGCTTTAGCTAGAATGTAATAATAGGGTGCGCAGCTTAGTTAGCTTTCGCTGTGTGTTCTTTGTAACGAACGCTAATCTGAGATGCTGATGGAATTTTTTCTTGCTGGACGAATAGTGAGGCGTGAATCTAAGGCCGGATATTTCTTCTTATCCTTGCTACAAGAATGGCTGTGCTTCGGGGACTAAAGTCCCCGCTCCATAGAAATATTATCTATTTATAAGCATACCGTTAAAAAATATTATCTAAATGTAGAGATATGGATTCAATCTTTACTTTTCATAAACATAAAATCCTTGAATAATATAACCCCATCTTTTCTCACGTCGTATAATCTGGAGCGGGGACTTTAGTCCCCGAAGCACAGGAGTTCGCCCGACACGAATAATATATCTGTAGCAAGGAGGGTTATGAGATCTCGGGGCACAAGAAATTATCTAACAGTAATAAATAAGAGAGTTCATTCCGATAATATCCACTCGTTTACATCTTTGATACTCTAGACTGCAAGTTGGACCTCCCAATGTTTTGTTAAGGTAGTAAGTACAAATAATAAGAGATCTTAATTGTAGATTAACTATATCTGTCCTGAGATTTTCAAGATTAAGCTTTTTTGAGCATTTATAATCTTAATAATCGGAACTTCGAGTTGTGCGCAGATCTCTTCAGATAGGTTCTTGTTAGATCTCAGCTCTAAAAGCTTAAATTCTAACTCTCTAATACTTATCTCTAGCGCTTCAAGTGGTTTATCGCTGTTCATTTCTTGATCTTCATCCCTTCTTCAAAGATCTTTTGAGCTTTATCAGTAAATTCATATACTATTAATCTAGCTTTAGAAGATGAGTGGCGAACTATAATTCCGGAGTTTTCTAGTACACTCCAAAAATTAGCCACTATTCCATGTTCTCCAGCTAATCCGTTGTTGCTTAGTAGGTCTTCTGCTTGTCGTTTAGTAAATGAGCAGGAAGATAAGGAGTGATATAGAGCAGCGAACCATTGTCCGTGAGATTGATCTTTCATTGAATGTTCAGTCTGAGTATCTGCAAGACTAAAGCTGTTAGCTACTTTTTTAGGTTTTAGTTTTTCCATGCCTTTAGGAATAGCTAATTTAGAAGGAGCTTTAGGAGCTTCTTTGGTAAGAAGGCTCTCTTCTTCTTTAGTAGTTAGAAGTGCTGATATATCTAAGCTAATTAAATAAAGTGATTCCGCGATGCTGCTTTCGCCTCCTTGATCAAAGACCTTTGAGAGAGATTCTAATGACGTAGAGCTTTCTTGTAATGCCCTAGCAGCAGCTCTTACCGGAAGCGCTGTCATCACGTTTGTTGAGTCTTCGGAGGCAGCACTTGAGATAGCTGAAATAAGTAAGCCGAGTTTTTTATTAATTAAGGTCAGTGTAGTAATAGCCTGCGTTAACTCTGATGATAGCGTACCTTCGCGAGAAGAGATCTCTTGAATGATAGATGCAATCGGTTCGCTAAGACCCTTGAGGGCTTGATTTAACCCATCTACGCTCAAAGTTTTCTCTAGTTGTATAGGGCTACTCATGTTTCCTCCAATCATGCTCCCAATCATCATTCTCAAGATCTATATCTTTAAAGCCTGCTGACATTAGGGATAATGCATCTGCTTCAGTTATATCTTTTGCCGTTTGTACTTCTGCTGATATCTCGGGATTTAATCCATCTGGGATAATTCCTGTTCGAGACCACCAAATAA
>CAZTER010000528.1:0-1898 GCA_964612045.1 uncultured Bdellovibrionales bacterium | reverse complement strand
TTGCTGGCGGTTCGTTCTGCAAGATCGACTAAAATCATTTAGCTAATACAGTTCAGATATAAATAGAGTTAGATAACTTTAAAGGGATGAACTGCCTGTCCGTAGTAGGCTAAATCCTTCCTTGTAATTCTTCGTAGCTCCTCATAGTCGGCACCAGTTAGGCTATCAATAATTGATCTCTCAGTAGCATTTCTAACTTTTCTGAGGGAGAAAGCTCTAGATGAACCATCATTCATCCTAGTATCAACTAGAAGATCAGCTCCCGGTTTTAGGAGGTCTAAAATGCTAGGAAGGTACCAATATCCAATATTTAGTAGTTCATAACTTGCTTGTTGGTAGTAACCATCGATTCCTCTTGGATGATTCTGACTAATGATCTTTATGTGTTGATCTGACTCTGCAATATCTGAATTGATATAGATTATCTTACGTTCTCGTGCTGATTTTCCTGGATATCCCCATTTGAACTTTATCTCTACAGCCCCAGTATTCGAGTCTTTTACTACAACAATTTGATCTCCTTGGCCTGGATTATGCTCTACTCCAATGCAGAAAAGTTCACACAACAATGAGTGCGCTACTGCTCTATCATTCCTCTCTGCCAGAGCAAATCCATATTTAAATTTTTGCTCTTTATATAATTTCACATCTTTATTTTTTGAGTGCCAATTTTTGCTCTTTAGAGCCTGTTCAAGTGCTTTTAATGAAATTCCCAAATGGTCTACAAAGTAAATTGTAGTTGCATCAGTAGCTAGCAGTATCCTAGCGGCTCCTGCGCCAGCGGCGCCTTGTAAAAAAGTAGTTTTTCGCCCTTCCGGATTAATTAAAGCTCTTAGTTTTAAGTCAAAGTTTAGATACCTTTCGGAGAGAAGCCCATTCTTAAATGCAGGTAATTCAGTTAGGTTAGGAAGCAGAACAGGAGGTCGCTGATTGCTGAATTTAGCAGTGGATAAATCTGGTTGGTGGTCTGTTTGTTTCTTGGTAAGCATAACCGGTTGATATCTTACCGTGTGTGCTAAATTAAGAAAGTGAGTCAGGATTAATTACGATTTTCGCCCGGCATAAAGTAATTCCATTGCGAAGTGAAACTTTTTGCTAAACTTCCAATGTATCCATGCATCGCATCAAGAATGTAAGGTTTTCCATCACTCGCTGTGTATCTGATCCAAGCATGAGCTCCTAAGCTACTTTGATTGCGATGAATATTTACCTTTCCGCCTAGATATCCCTCATCGCACATCCTTTCCAGTATGGCGCCAATAGTGATTGCCATATGACGACATACGCCGGTTTTTGTGACTATAAATAGGTCGATAGGGACTTTATCATCAGGTTTTATTCCAGAATCACTAAATACTTTATCTAATCCACTATCTGAGTTGTCTTTGAAGGTCTCTCTAACAAGATCGTATACCTCACGAAGCGCTGTCCTCTTGTCAAAGATTCCACCTTTGTGGCATCTAGATAGCGCTTCTTTGTATAGTTGAGTTAGTGGGGATGGTCCACGATGCTGTTCCTTTTTAGGACTCCAATCTACAACTAAAGCCTCTCTTTTATTCTCTCCTAAATATACCCCGCCACCTATTCTAGAATCACGATCAATTAGGTGTCTCTGACGAAAGATCGCAGCATCTTTAAGAGAGGGATCTCCTGCGCGATTGCTTACAGATCTTTTAGTTCTGCCCCAGTCGTAAGAGTCTCCTGAGTCTGTAGGCGCAAGATCTGCTAACTTCTCAGGTGTTGGAGGTTTTTGTTCTCTTTTGAATATTGAGAAAAGGCTCATGTTTCCGTTTTTATAGAACTATCTGTCATACTGAAGTTATGGACAGGATCTCTCTTGGTGTATATTTAGAGGTAATAAACTCTATCTTTATAAGAACTTAAGAGGTTTTGTCGTG
>CAZTER010000527.1:0-1904 GCA_964612045.1 uncultured Bdellovibrionales bacterium | reverse complement strand
GACATAATAGATGCGATGGCGAGATCTAAAGTAGTTGTATTTTGTCGCCCTTGCTTTAACTTCCCGATCCAGTTTCTAGTAAAAATCGCAAAGGTAAATGGAATTAAGATCCTATTTGAGATGGATGATGCTTTATTCCCTTGGTACAGCGCAGATAATGGAATTGTCCAATCGCAGGAATATTCAGATAAAAAGATCTATACTGACAGGATTCAAGAGTTTGCTTTCGCTTCAGTTGTTGATGGGTTTATTGTTTCAACAGAATCTCTCAAAAAAGAGCTGTCTTTCTTAAATAAGCCAACTCTAGTAGCAAATAACGTAGTAGAAGATAAATTTTTTGCTCCTCAGCAATCGCCGTCATCAGACAAGATAAAGATTCTATACTCATCAGGAACAGCTACACACAGAGGAGATCTTACCAGATGGATCCTGCCCTTCCTCGATAATCTCGATAAAGATCGCATGGAGATCGGAATGATCGGGAAATATGGGAATTATGGCAAAGCGATAGAGAACATAGTCCCATCCGTAAAGTATCATGATTTCTGCCCATATTCTGAGATGATCAAGATTACTTCAGAGTATGATCTTCTCTTTGTTCCACTTATTCAAAATAGATTTAACAACTGCAAATCAGCTATTAAGTTCTTGGAAGCAGCTAGCGTTGGAGTTCCAACACTAGCTACAAATACAGATGAATTTGCTCGCTTAATTAAAAACAATGAGACTGGCTTCATCTTCAGCAATGAAGGGGAGCTAGCACATTGCATTAAAAATCTGCAGAAGAGCAAACTAAAAGAGGTCGGTAAAAATGCTCAGAAGTTTGTCCGTGAGCAGCTTGCTACATCCTCTTATAGACCAGATATAACTTCATTTTTTGATCGCTTCTTATGAAAGTAATCGGTAAATTATCTGAAGATAGCTATAGATCGCCAAGACCGACGATACTCCTATGCTGCAACGGCATCTCTCACTTGGAGATGGCTCGCCATCTTTGTGTATGCCCTGAGTATGACTATATTATTTTTTACAACACAGAAGATCTTAATGAAATTGGCTCTGCATGCAAAGCTACTAATATTAAATTTAGTAACGATATCGATCTAATATTCTCTTCCTTACACACCTTTGATCTAATTTTTTCATTTAACACACTAACCTCTCCTTACCACACCTACTCTGCTCCATTTCTACCTGTCGCTAAGCAGGTTGGTATTCCAATTATTGAGATTCAACACGGCCTTTTCCAGTTTGGAATCAACTATTATGACGACTCTAAAATATTAAGCTTTGCTGATCCTAGATATGGCCAAGGTAAGATCCGGAGCTTTGCAGACCATCAGATCTGTTGGTTTGGAGAGGATGGTATCGGATATCCGAGGTCTCCAAAAACTCCAGCATATAAGCCAGAAAATTTAAAGTTTATCCTACTCGCCACAAATTTAAACTGGTACCTATATAGCGACCAGGACAGGCTTCATTGGATCAATTTAATTAGAAACATATGTGAGAAGTTCAGGGATTTCACATTCATCTGGAAGCCTCACCCAGCGGAGATTAATGTAATCAAAGCATATCACGATTGCATGAAGGCAATTGAACATTCAAATCTTTGGCTTTATGGCATGAAGAACGACATCTTCTTTCATGGCGTAGAATCACACGAAGATTTAATTAATTTATGCCAGGCTGGCATAACGACACCAGGAACCTCGATTTTAGATTTTGCAATTTGCAACAAACCATTTACTGTTTTTAATACAGAAGCGACCTCAGAGTTAAACAGCCGATTTCAAAACATGTTAACATACTCAACAGAAGAAGAATTGAGTAACTTTTGCTCTGGTTTGCGAAGCAACTCGATCCAACCGTACAAACTAGATTTAGATCTAAGTTTCAAACCG
>CAZTER010000526.1:0-1905 GCA_964612045.1 uncultured Bdellovibrionales bacterium | reverse complement strand
ATAGTGCCTCATCTTAGTTAATTTATTATTCTAAGGATCTCTCTCCTAAATTTATTAAATTTGGTGAACACAGAATTAAAGTGAGGAATGGCTTTAGGGCAACGAATCTCTTTGCCAACAATCTCCGCACATTGCTTAAATATGCTGTTTTTGCAGATAAGAGGGGAAATTCCTCCTTCGTTATCTCCTAGGTAGATATATCTAGCTAAGCTATCAATTACAAAATGGTTCATTGAGTTATTGTTAGTTGATGATGAATCTAAATCACTTTCTAACCATAAATTGAATTCAGTTTGTAATAAATCTGAATATGTTGAAATTAGACTATCTATCTCTTCATACTTCAGTTCTAAGTCACTAATGGCACGAAGCTTATGATCGAGGATAAGGATCTGATGAACTCTATCCAAATCTAATTTATGCTGAAGATCTATATGTTGATAAATTATGTTTTGTTGAGATCTTAATTCAGGAGACTCTGATTCTTTTCGCTTCCTGCTCGCTCCTCTCTGGTTCTCTCGCTCTTTCATCTATTTTATCTTTTTTATATTGTTGTAGGCAGTGAAAAATTAATACGTTATGCGACTTTTAATATTATTCGGTAATGTGTCTATAAAAGTTGCTAAGTGCACAAATAGTTATTTAGAGAGGCATTAAAATCCTACAGTCTCCGATATCTATCTAAATGAATAGATCCTCTTCTTCTTTGCAGATTCAACCTAGAGAAAAACTAGTTCGTGATGGCTTAGCTGGACTAGCTGATTGTGAGCTAATCTCAATATTATTGAGGACTGGTAGTAAGCAGTTGAAGCTAAGTAAGCTTGCAAATCGAGTATTGGAAGTAGTTGATAAACAGGGAGAAAATCTAGCTCTTAATGATTTAAAGGAGATTAATGGAGTAGGTCTGGCGAAAGCAGCAACTATTCTCGCAGCAGTTGAATTTTCTAGAAGACGTATAAGACCTTACGGGGTAAAGATATCAAATCCCTCTGATATCTATCCGTTAGTCCGTCATTTAGCAGATCGAAAGCAAGAGAACTTTATCTGTGTTTCTTTGAATGGAGCGCATGAGGTTTTAGCTGTAAGAATTATTACCATTGGATTAGTAAATGTCACTTTAGTTCATCCTAGAGAGGTGTTTAGCGATCCGATAATTGATAGAGCAAGTGCAATAGTCGTAGCGCATAATCATCCATCTGGCTCTCTTGAGCCTAGCGAGCAAGACAAAGCGACAACTCTTAAGATTAAAGAAGCAGGAGAGATATTGGGGATAAAGCTTTTGGACCACCTAATATTTACAAGTAATAATTACTTTAGTTTTGCGGATAAAGGATTACTTTAAATCTAATGATATTTATGTTGATTATTTAATGAATCTTTGGTCTATTATGCTTCAGTTTTGAAATTAAAGGCATTTTTATGACATCTCCTGAAGCAGTAGGCAGCGATCCAGCAAAAACTAGTTCTGGACCAGGTGAACAAGGTGGCCTATGGCAAGCATTTAGTTTTCTAAGTGGTTTAGGAGATGCAGCGAGAAAAGCATTAGAGCAGGTCACAAAAGGGTCTTCTCCTGAGGAAGGAGCAACAGAAGGGACATCTAGGGACCTTGGGAAGATTCTTATGGAGTTTATAACCGAAGCATCTGGAATTCTAAAGAAGGGAAGCGCAGAAATTGCCACAGCTCTATCAAGTGATGAAGCTGCTGAAGTCTTTGCTAAAGGAATTTATGCGAAGCTTTCGGCTGGAATTAAAACTTTTGTGGATGAAGCTAAATTCGTTCAGTTTGTTGTCAGTAATAAGAATGAAATAAAGGCTCGTATGACAGGTGTTCCTGTGGCTTCAGATAAGGCGAAAGATGAGGGAGTACCTCCTGCTGCACAGGCGTAAGTCACGCAGGTTCTTTTA
>CAZTER010000525.1:0-1922 GCA_964612045.1 uncultured Bdellovibrionales bacterium | reverse complement strand
AACTAGACCTTATATTCCAACTCAGTTATTACGAGTATGGAGTCCTCTCTTTGTTAAGCTTCTGAGAAGGCGCCAGCTCAGTAAACCTATAAACTTCATGGATAAAGTTCTCTGATGTCAGCTACATTAAAAAACGATAACAGCGATAATTTGTCACTAGATATTGATTCTGTAGAACATAAAACTTCTCACTCTTTACCTATGCTTTTAGGAAGAGTTACCTCCATCATCGCAGTAGTGTCTGGCCTTGTCGTCTTTTTTGGATTGTTAATCCTAGCAATCAGAGCTTCAGTTCGCTTGGGGATAAGATGGGATACTTTTATGTATCACATACCATTTTCTGCCCTTAGAGGTGGTTTGGATATCCCATATGTAATGAATGATCGGATGTGGCAGTTCTATCTTGGTTTTCCTCCACTACCACATTTAATCCAGGGGGTATTATGGAGAATAACTGGATCAATAAACGCAACAGGAATTGTTAATTATTTGGCGTTTATGATCTTCTTAAGTTACACCCACTTTTTCTTGAAAGCGAGATTTTGGCTGGTAGCAACAATCGCCTTGTCTGCGCCGATGGTTATTATTCATGCTGCATCGAGTTATGTAGATCTCTTCGGAAATTCATTTCTAGCGATAGGATTGAGCTCATGCCTCTATGTCTTTCTCAATCCAAATGAAAAAATAAAATTAGCAACGTGGGGTGGGCTTCTAGGACTAATCGCAGCGGCTTGGTCGAAATATCAATTAGTTCCGATCGTAGCGCTATCTCTTTGTCTCTTTATGCTCGTAGTCTTATCTGCAAAAACAGAGAGAAGTGAGAAGAAACAATTAATTATTTCTATTTTTATAGCGACACTTTTAGCCGCGTCTCCATATCTTAAGAACCTATATATATTCGGGAATCCATTCTGGCCAGTAAGGATGCCGATTCTTACTGACTTATTCCCCTATAATTATACAGTTAATGCTGATTATTCTCAGGTGCCTCCCCCTTTAAAGGGGTATTCTCAACCACACTTGTTTGTTCATTCTCTATTCGAGATAGATCATCCAACTTCATATCCCGATAGACCACGTTGGAATATAGACCAGGGAGGTTTTTGGATCGCTTTTCGTATGGGTGGTTTTTGGGCCACTGGAGTAGCGTTATATCTTTTGACCTCTATCTGTATGTTATTTGCTTGCTACGGAAGGCGAGGAGTATTGGCAAGTATTGGGCTGATTGGATTGATATGTTTTGTGAGTGTTCTTCCTCAGTCACATGAACTTCGCTATTACCTTTTTATCCCATTAGTCTGGTCAGCTATTATCGGTATCTTATTCGGAAAGTTCCAAAAGAAATATCCATGGAGTGCAGTAACCATTCTCGTTATTTCACTTATTTCTTTCTGTTATATGGCTCATGAGAATCAGGTACACTATCAAATAGAAAAAGTAGACTATGCAAAAGCCACCAAACTATGGGGAGCAGATAGCATGTGGCCTAAACTAAAGCATGGAGTGACTTATTGCGCTGTCGATATAATGCCAATAGGAATTTTGTTAACTGGACCAACTATGCATGAATACTCAATTGTAGAAAGAGCTGAAGAGTCACAATGTCCTGAAGGGAGTTCTATTCTAAGACGTTAAAAATTAAGTTTATTAACCTAAATTTTCACACTCAATATCAAATTCGATTCGAGACTTTAAATCATTCAATTGAAATCCTGCATTACATAGGATCGTTGCAGCTTCTAGCCCTTGCTCGCCACTTCGTCCAATAATCTCTCTTAGGTGATAGTTGATCTCGTATACTTTTTTAAACTCACTAGACCGTTCAGCAACGAGATTTGCAATAAGGGTAGCAGATTGGCTAGGAATGCTATTGCACCCTCTGGCCAATAACATTAATAAGTCTTCAATCGCTTCAGTTCGTA
>CAZTER010000524.1:0-1922 GCA_964612045.1 uncultured Bdellovibrionales bacterium | reverse complement strand
GATTTGATGCCTGGGCATCTTACTCCACACTCGAAACAAGAGTCGGAGAGCTTTTAAGAAATGTGCCTAAGGACACTCCAGTTTTTGTTCTTGAACAATACAGTGGAGGACCGACTGTAGAGATATATAGCCCAAATCGCGCAAAATCAGAGACGTATCTTGGCTTGGAAAAGCTTCCTCTTTTGCCTAAATATAATGGAGCATATTTTGTTGTAAGCGATGATAATATACAGCTAAAGAGTAAAATTGAACTTCTTTATCCAGATGCAGAAATTGAAAGCTTTGCTCCACCAAATATTAATGGAAAGCAGCAAAAATCATTAGCCAATATATACTTCATCTCGAAGAGAGATATTAAAGCGCTAATGGGATGGGATTTTACATGTTCATCAGATGATAAATCTGAGAATAAGCCTGAGGTTATAACTAGAGTATCTGCTTCAGGTCGTATTGATTTTACCTCTCTTTCGCTTCTTCAACACTGTATAGGAAAGCTAAGTGGTGCCTTAGTTATTCAAAACAGTGGCGAATACTCTTTTGATTTAGATATCTCAGCTCCAGTAGTCTTTAAAGTTGGAGAGCGTAGCCTCTCTTTAAACTCAGGTAAGCACCTAATTAAATCTACACTGCCTCAAGGAACGATACCGATCTCAATCAAGGAACAGAATAATAAAGCTACACGATTAGATCTTAAAGTAGCTGGAATAAACGGGGAGAATCTTTCCGGATCTATTATATTCTCATCTAGAGCTTACTTAGGTGGATTACTTACTCGCTACATGCAAGGTGCCAATGGAGATACCGATCCATCTATCTTTACAGTTGAGCAAAGTATTAACAGATATTTTCATTACTTACCGCTTGAACGTCCATACTCAATAAAATGGAGTGGTTTTATTAATTTACCCGAGAATGGTGATTATCAATTTGAACTAAAAGGTGTTGATACTGTGCAACTAACAATCGATGGACAACTAATTGCACAACATCCGGAGAGAGACCAACCTCCACTTAGAACCGTATACCTAAAATCAGGTAGGGTAAGATTTGAGGTATTTTATCAAGCCTTAACGAACTACAACGAGGTTATTGTAAATTGGAGAGTTCCAAGTTGGGACAAGTTAAGAGAGATCGATCCATCCTATCTTGAGATCGGAGACATTGATCTTTATTCTGCCGAGATACCTTGAAGGTGATTACCGATCTTTTCTGCCATTTTACGACCGATAATATCATGCTTTATCTCACTAGGATGAGGATCCGTTGGCAAGCGGAGTTGATCTGGTTTTAAACCTCGACTAGCAATCTCTTCATTTACAGATTTTAAGAGACCGATACGAACGATATCTTTTCTATCCTTGAGTGCCCAGAGTCGAGATCCAAGCTTCTTCGCATCTTTACCAGGATTAATAACTAAAAATAGTGGAATCTGATCCTTCTTCAGAAAATTAGCTAACTTAATAAGTGCTTTATTAGGATTTGCTAAGGCTTCTAACTTACGCTGCTTAGCCTGAGCTTCTGGATCATCTCCCTTCCACGCTTTCTTAACAAATTGCAGGGAAGAGATCAGAGGGTTATCTCCATTGTTTCCGATAAAAAAAGGTAAGCCAAAATCGTTATCAATAAAATAAACTACTACGGCATCAGGTTTAAAAAGATGATCTTTAGCTACAAATTTAGCAACTTCTTGAAAAGTAGAGTAACCAGGAACTCCAAAATTAAGAACCTCTACATTATTCTTATTAATATATTTCGGGAGTTCTTTTTCAAAGATGCTAGCAAAGGTCTTACTTTGCTCTACACCCCATCCAAAAACAAAAGAGTCACCTAATAGAGCGACTCGATATGTCCCCTCTTTTTTCTCAAGTGGAACATCTCGATACCTCATACCATGAGAGTTTATTGCAACATCTACACCCTGA
>CAZTER010000523.1:0-1925 GCA_964612045.1 uncultured Bdellovibrionales bacterium | reverse complement strand
CCTCTGTTTCAAAAATCCCTCTGAAACTTTCCGGGCTAAAGATCGCATCTCTCCGAAATACTTCACACGCTCTGCTAATCCAACCGCACCGCGTGCATCAAGAAGATTAAATGTATGTGAGCACTTCAAGACATAATCATGTGCAGGGATTACTAGATCTTTCTCAATACAATTACGTCCCTCAGTCATATAAGTTGAGTAGAGTAATTTTAAACGATCTATATCAGCGACATTGAAGTTGTATTCGCAGTATTCAATCTCTTGCAGCTTAAGAATATCACCATAACTCTGCTGTTCATCCCAACGGATATTCCAGATAGAATCAACATCTTGGAGATACATCGCGATACGCTCAAGACCATAGGTGATCTCCACTGCTGGCGGATCAAGAACTACACCTCCGGATTGTTGGAAGTAAGTAAACTGAGTGATCTCCATTCCATCTAGCCAGACCTCCCAACCTAATCCCCAAGCACCCAACGCTGGAGACTCCCAGTTGTCTTCAACAAATCGGACGTCATGCTTAGAAAGATCTAATCCCAGAGCTTCTAAGCTCTTTAGGTAGACACCAGTTGGATCACTAGGTCCTGGTTGTAGAATAACCTGAAACTGATGGTGCATCTGAACTCGGTTAGGGTTCTCACCAAACCGTCCATCATCAGCTCTAAATGATGGTTCAACATAAGCTACGTTCCATGGTTCAGGACCCAATACCCTTAAAACTGTTGCCGGATTCATGGTGCCGGCACCCACTGACTCATGGTACGGCATCCAGACTAAACACCCCTGCTCTCCCCAAAACTGTTGAAGTTTTGAGATAATACCCTGAAATGACAAAGCTTTCTTATTCACAATCGTACCAAAGAATTTTTTAGACTAAGTACTACGTAGCAACCTATGGATTACCGTGTAATCAATCAGTTAGCACCAAAACGGACGTATTTCAACGCAGCTAAATAGCGTCAAAATATTAATTATCAAGAGGATAGTGACGACTACTTTCCCTTATAGGAGTTGGATTTCGATCATTGAATCTATTCAGCAGTCGAAGACTCCCCTAAACACCTCGGCATATTTCCAAGGTGAAGGATTTTAAAAGGGCGAAGGAATCGTAGTAATGCGCGGACGCCACGAATCATCAACAATGCGCTTGGTCTTTCTAATGACCTTCGGACTGATCTGGGGAATGCTACTTCCTGGGCTGCTACTACTCCCAATCTTTAATGGGAAACCATTAATTGCACATGTTCGAGCAGCAGATTCTCCATTAGGAGATATTCGAGGATTTCCGAAAAGCCTTCTTGATAAGAAAGAGATCCCTCAATCAAATAAATTAAAACTTCAGAAGAAGTCTGGGCCTCCGAAAACGCAGACTAAATAACACTAAGTATCTGTTGCGAATTGTTTCCGCTGCATTACCAAGTGTGCAACTGCTGAATCACTACCAAGGTCTACTATCAACACTAGATTAATAATAATGGAGACATATTCACCAAAAAGATGTGGCATATAACTTATTTACGCCACTGATCCCATCCATACTTTTCTGCTAGGTCGGTATATCTGGGGGGAGGTGGCGGTGGTTGAGGAACATCTACAGGGGGTGGTGGATGATATTCATTTGGATCAGGCTCTCTGGAACTTATCAACATAGCAATAATCCAACCGAACAAACATCCATAAGCACAACCAGTGTTATCGCCAACTTCTTCTCTCTTTGGAAAAGACGAGTTGGAGAGATCTGTATTAGGAGGAACTGAAATTATTCCCTTACCAGCATTTTGCTGACGTATAAATTCTTGGGGAAATTCTGTGTACATTTTTTCAGTCACAAATCACCTCATAAGTTAGATATTTTTACTTTAATGATACATAAAATCGATCAGTTTCATTATGTTTCTATTCTTACTCAGCTAGCTGAAGAA
>CAZTER010000522.1:0-1938 GCA_964612045.1 uncultured Bdellovibrionales bacterium | reverse complement strand
TGCCAAGGAAATAAGAGACGAGATTCGCTCTATGGAATCTTCAAATCTTATTGATAACTTATATTTTAGAGAGAAGAAGGTTCTTAAATTTGGAATATATAATAATTATTGGTCAACTTATGGAGGGGGGGAGCGACGAGCTTTAGAGATCGCTGAAGTGCTTGAGAAATATGGAATAGTAGATCTTATTGGACGAGAAGATAACTTTTCACTTTCAGAATTAGAGAATCGCTTCGGATTCAAATTTAAAAGAGTTAGAAAGGTAATAAGCTATGATGTTAGCCTCTCTTCAAAAGCCTATGATCTATTTATAAATTCAACTCACGGATCTACTCTGGAATCTAAAGCAGATAAATCTGTTTACCTAGCAAGCTTTCCAGATACAAATCTTGTAAAGGGAAATGAAACCGGGTTGGATAGTTATTCAGCTATTTGGGCTAATTCATACTTCACAGCTAAGTATATTAAGGGACGTTGGAAGCGTCCTGCGCAAGTAGTATATCCTGGCGGATTAGTAGGACCTTCTGCAACAAATACGAGTGTCAAAAAGGAAAAATTATTTTTGGTAGTTGCTCGGTATTTCTCAACAGGGCATTGCAAGAAACAGATTGAGATAGTTCGTGCTTTTAAATCATTTAAAGAGCGCTATCCTCAGCTCTCCAAAGATTGGAAGTTAGTACTTGTTGGAAGCATTCAAGATCAGTCTTACTATGATGAGGTAGTTGCTACGGCAGAGCATGCTGATATTGAGGTAAATTCAGCTGTATCTCTTGAATATTTGAAAAAGCTATTTAATCAAGCGGCATATCTAGTTCATGGAACTGGTATTGGCGAGGATGTTCGATTGAATCCTGAAAGAATGGAGCATTTTGGTATCTCTGTTCTGGAAGGTATGTCACATGGGTGTATTCCTATAACATTCAAGCATGGCGGCTTTAGAGAGATAACAGGTGATTCTTTGGGTTATGTATTTGAGAACAAAGAGCAGATGATCGATAAGTTAAAGTCTGCCGCTCATAAGTTTACAGCCGAATATAAAAGCTATATCTCTGATATGGAGAAATCTCTGAAGAGGTCTCAGAAATTTTCACAATCTGAGATCCATCAAGCGATATTTAAAGCGATAGAACAGGAGCTCCCTCAGATCAAAGATATAGATCAAGATAGAATTCCATTCCTAAATTCCACAATTAATCATTAAGTGTACCAAGATTTATAATCCGCTTTATGCATATCAAAAATTTTATCTACATTTATCTTTGAAAAGATAGAGTTATTTCGTGCAAGAATCTCTAAAATATCCTGGATTGATTCTGCTGATATAGTTGGTTGTTTCCATTCTGAGACACTTTTTGCTATTTGCGTACTAAAAAGGTCTGGATCATATTTAGGAAGATATTTTATGAATAGCTTTGTATTTTGGTCGTAAAATTTAGATATAATCTCTGTCGATATATTGGGTGGTATTAAATTTAAACACTTAGTTATAAAAAGAGAATTGGTAAGCTCATTTTTTCCTATATAATCTACCACTGAACCTAATATACCTTTTAATTGAGGTTCTTTTGTTATGTATCTTAGTACTTCAATGACAGATAGCGAAAAACTGAGATTGACCTGCTCTTCTTGGTTCTTAAAAAGAGAGAACTCTTCAATATCTAAGCGAGTTAGGAAATCATAAGTCAAGGATTGATTAACAAAGAGCTCTTTATCATAAATTCCTACATCAACTTCAGCTTTACTAAACTGATTAGCCCAACCCTCCGCTATTGCCAGGAAGTTGTCGGTATAAGAGGGGATGAATGTAAATATTGAATCATGTGTTAATCCTGCTCTAATCCATTGCTGATATACAGATTGAATATGTTGGTCTTGACGACGAATATATAAGATTATCTTAATATCCTGCAAATTTTAGTGTATAAAATTAGCCAAAGG
>CAZTER010000521.1:0-1941 GCA_964612045.1 uncultured Bdellovibrionales bacterium | reverse complement strand
TGGGATATAAAGTAGTTACCTTTGAGATCGCGCACACGAATCATCTTACAAATATATTAGCAGTATCAGAGGGGCGACCTATTGATGTTACTGAGAAATTGCTAAGTAAAATCGGAGGACTTATGACATTAATAGATAGATCTAAACTCGGATATTCTGCCTCAGATGAAAATCTTCATGCAGGTGATGGCGCACTTCCTCAGCGCGAAGTCGGAACTAAGGTTTTTGATCCAAGAATAGGAACTCAAGAAAAGATCTTTGATAGCTTTGCGCCGTCTGAGTTGGCAACGACTATGCATGCGGTACGATTTAAGCATGAAGGCGTAGTTCCTAGCTCTAAAGACACTGAAGTGCTAGCCGCTTTCGTAAGAAGAGCAGGGAGTAATACCGAACTTGGAGAAGCTAGAGATGCAGCTAAGTCTCGTGGTTTAGAGTTAATTGTGACTGGCGTAGAGCAGGATAATATTTCGGGCTATATCGCACACCCATCGGTCGCACTGGATCCAAGAGGACATGCAAATGCCTCTAATATTTTTCGACGCGACCTGGAGGGAACTCCACCAACAAAGAACGAATTTGAATATCCCTGTTATGAAACTCGTTCAATGGGGATAGGATCAAGATCGGTATCTGATGGACCATGTTTTAATAGCATGGAAGATGCGGAGTCTTATCTGACATTACAGCAGGCAGCAGGATTTCGTGGCTGGGTCGTATTGCAAGGTCGATTTGCTATGCAAGGTGGCGGAGCAATGTGTCCATTTGTTTCTGAATACATGATCACAGATCAAGGTGTAAGGCTGTTGGCAAAATCCGAAGAGTATTAATTCCCTAGATTGAAAGTTACTGCTTCATTAACTCTCGTTGCCTAGTAACATTTGAGGCTAGTGAAAATCTCCACTCAGTGTCAGTCGGTGTCGCATCGTCATATACTTCGTAGCCATACATTCTAAAATCTTCCTTTATCTTTAGTAGCCTTTCAGGCGAGATGGCCTTAACTCCTCGAGCTGCGCCATTAATCGTTGGAACATAGCTCCTGAAACGAAATCTAAAGCGATCTGGAGGAAAGAGATTTATTACAGTACTTGCCTCGGCAGGTGTTTGCTCAGACAGGATTAAACTTAGATTAATCTTTCTAGATTTTGGAAAAGAAGTAAACCAAGCATCAGTTCCTGTTTTAATCTCTAAAAATGAAGCTGCGATCTTGCCAGCGCTACGTTGACGAAACTCTTGATCCGTAGAGATTAAAGAGATCTGTAATTGTGTAGATTCCGAAAGGGTAGAAGCTACTTGCGCTATACCTACTAATCTATCGATCGTTTTTTGCCCTTTGGGAAAGACAGTGGAGAGCTTGAATGAAGTCTTTAAGGTTGTAATCGCTTTAAATGCCTTTACAATATCAGGATTAGAAAGTGGCTCTCCTGTGCCTGCGAAGCTTACTTTATGAGGCTTCTCTAAAGCTTCGATTCCAAAACCAGCTGAAACCTGCGCCATAGCTAAGACCTGTTGAAATATCTCCTCCCAATTTAAATTTCTCTTTAAACGTTCCTCTCCGATCTCACAAAAATCACATTTAGATGGACAACCCACCTGACTCGAAACTTTTATGATCGATTTAGGTTTCTTATCGCCAAAGTAATATCCGATCTCGATAATTTCACCATCATTTAACTTTGGCGCTGCTTCGATTACTCCATCGCGACTATCCCCATAGTAGTAAGCTCTATTAATATGAATTAAATCTGTCGGAGTTGGATCATATGCTGCTCGTAGAATAGGAGACTCCTTGATATCAACTTTTTCAAGTTGTGGATTAAAGCTTGCTGATGAAAAACTGCTCATTAGCAGATATCCATTCGGATCTTGTTCTATCTTCATACTTTCTCCTCTTCTCGTTCTGTAACACTGAAGTTTTAATAAGTCATAGAAAAGATAAGAATC
>CAZTER010000520.1:0-1945 GCA_964612045.1 uncultured Bdellovibrionales bacterium | reverse complement strand
CAGCAATATCATTAAGTCCACGAGCTATTCCCACAAAGTTCTTCTCTTCAGCATTCTTAATAACTGGAACGATAAGTCCTGTGTTACCAAGTGCAACTGCACAACCTAAGTTTACATAGCGGCGAAGAACGATCTTCTTGCCATCAAGCTGACAGTTAACATAGGGGAACTGCAATAGGCCCTTTACTGCTGCCTCTAAAAAGAACGGAGTGAAGCTAAGATTAAAGCCCTCATTTTTCTTAAATTGATCTTTATACTTTGCTCTCCATTTAGAGATCTTTGTTACATCGACCTCCTGAATAGAATAAACATGCGGACTAGTTTGCTTGGATCTTACCATGTGATCAGCAATTAACTGACGCATGTTGTCCATAGGAATAACTTTAGATCCCTCATTGTTCCAACCTGCTTCATTAACAGTAACATTAGCTACCGGTGACTTAGCAGCTGCAACAGCTGGTTTTGAAGGAGCAGGAGCAGCTGGTTTTGCTTTGCTTTCTAGGTAAGAAAGTAGATCATCTTTGTTTACCCTACCTGCTTGGCCACTTCCCTTTATTGATTCCAATTCAGTAATAGAAACACCGTGCTTGCTTGCAAGACTAAGAACAAGTGGGGAGAAAAACTTTGAAGACTCACTAGCTTTTGGTGATGGAGTTAAAACCGAAGGTGTAACAACAGGAGCCTCTACAACAGGGGTAGCTTGAGGCTTACTCTCAACTTTTGGTGCACTAGCAGTAGCTTTGCCTTCTGTATCTATTACAGCGATCTTAGTTTTGACCGGAACAACATCACCTTGATTAAAGAGGATCTCTGAAAGGATACCAGCTGCAGGAGAAGGGATCTCTGAATCAACCTTATCGGTCGAGATCTCCAAGATTGGCTCATCCTTCTCGACTTTATCACCAACTCCTTTAAGCCACCTTGATACAGTTGCCTCAGTAATGGATTCTCCCATCTGTGGCATCAACATCTCAACCTTCATCTCTCACTCCTTAGCTAAAACTTTCTCTAAGACTAAAAACTTCGCACACTGCGCGCAGCCTGTAAAATATCTTCAACAGTCGGAAGAACTACAGCTTCAAGGGCAGGGGAATGAGGTACAAAAGCACCTTTCTTCATCCCAACTCTCATCACAGGGGCATCCAAAAATTGGAAACACTCTTCAGCAATAAAAGCTGTAATCTCGGCTCCGAATCCCATAAAGAGCACATCCTCCTGCGCTACAATTACTCGATTCGTCTTTTGAACCGCTTTAGATACCGCATCACGGTCAAAAGGAACAATAGTTCTTAGATCTAAAATATGTAGAGATATCCCTTCTTTACTTAAAATATTCGCGGCATTTATAGCCCTATGGACCATGGCTCCATAGGTTACGATAGTAACATCGTTTCCCTCTCGTATGACCTTGGCCTTACCTAATGGGACTAGCGAGTCTACATCACCCTCAGGTCCTTTAGCGTATACCTGTCTATATAGACCCTTATGCTCTAAAAATAGGACTGGATCTTTCCCTCTGATTGCAGCCTTTAGCATCCCCTTGGCATCAGTCGCATTTGATGGGTAACAGATATAGAGACCTGGGAAATGAGCAAAAGTTCCCTCAATATTTTGAGAGTGATATGGGCCGCCATGAATATAGCCACCAACCGGAACACGAACGACAACAGGGGCAGTGAAATCTCCGGCTGAGCGATAGGACATGGTAGCTAACTCATTCCTAATCTGCATCATCGCTGTCCAGATATAATCTCCGAACTGGATCTCCGGAACTGGTCGCAATCCACTTGTCGCCATTCCTATTGCAACTCCGATAATGGAGCTTTCTGCTAATGGGGCGTTAAATACTCTAGACTCTCCAAATTTATCGGTTAGTCCTGCTGTCACTGTAAAAACGCCACCCTTTCCACCCGCTACATCCTGACCAAAGACATACATGAGAGGA
>CAZTER010000519.1:0-1956 GCA_964612045.1 uncultured Bdellovibrionales bacterium | reverse complement strand
CCGATCGCACATGTTATAAGAACAGCGATAGTTAATATGCTTTTAATCTTATCATCAGTGTCAAAAACAGCTTGAAGATAGATCGGGAAATTATTAGCAAAGGTCATCGTAGCGTCATTAATCAACAAGAAAGCCAGGAAAAACCATCCAACTCCTTGTGTGGAACAAAGATCACAAAAAGCGCCCCATACCTTGCGATACTCAGACTTAATTGAATATTTAAAAACAACAGGCTGAGCTCCTTCTACGAAGAGATACATCATAGGAAGCGAGAGGAGATAAAATAAGATCGTTGCAGGCAAAAAAGTTGCGGCTCTCCCATGCTCAGAGAATGGGAGATCGATCGCTCCAGTTAAAAATGGAATAGCAATTAAAACTCCGACTATCTGCCCGATCCAATTTGATAACTGACCCAAGCCTGAAAGCTTACCACGATTATCCTCCTCGGCTAAATCTACTAAGAGAGCATTATAAAAACAGAAACTGAGCAGGTAAAAATAAAGCGCGATTATATATGTGAGGAAAGCATACCAAGGAGAGGAGATAAAAATTGCTGACAGTGCTGTGAGAACATAGAAAAATCCTGCCAGATGAGTTGAAATCCTCAGTCCAGGAAGTCGGACTCTCTGTATATCAGTAATCTGTGCTACTACAGGGGCTGTTAGAATCAAGAGAATAGAGCTAATTACAAATATGGAATTAAACCAAACATCAGATAACCCCTTCTCAAAAACTAACCACTGAGAAAAATAGAGGAAAAAAGTAATCGATACGATTGAATTGGCAAAATCGTATAAACACCAAACTATAGAATTTCTTCGCTGAATTGCTCTTTCTATCATCTAGACTAATCTACTTTATGATAAACGAGATTTAACCTACAATGAACTGATAAAAAGTGGTATCCGATAGTAGTAACTTAGCTACTTATACAGATTATGAAGGATAATTCAGATACATACTCCTCCCAGCGAGGATCAGCTTTACTGTCATTTTCCAGGACGGCTCTCATCATCTCGTTCGCACTCGCACTTGTTTTAATTGGAGCAGATGAACTAAGGAGAAAAAGCTCCAAGAAACTAACCCCAGAAGAGAAGGGACGCCTTACTCGTGAATTAAGGAATGAGAATGACATCAAAGAGAAAGAGCTCGCTAAAAATCTAAAGACTCAGCAAGAAGAGCAGACTGAGAGAGCTCGCCTACGAAATGAAAGAACTGAAAAAGATAAAGAAGCTAGCGACCCAACGAGTATCAGATCCCTTTTGAATAGACTGTTAAAGTAAAAATTATAGCTTAATTATTAAAGTTTACTGATCTGCTGAACTGCATTTAAATCACCGGCTCTTACAATGAATAAGATGATAACTAAATTCGTAAACACTATTCTTTTTATCTGCGTAACTGCGTTGCTTAGTGGTTGTGTATTAGTAGCAACTGGCATGCAGGTTTATGAAGATACGGGCCTTTCTCAAAATGATCGCAGGATATTATTTGAGCGTCATCTGAAACAATTTATTCAAGGTGTAAGTAGTGGAGATCTTAGTAGAGTCGGGCAATACATTGACCAAACCAACAGTCAATTAATAATCAAAGAACTCAGAAAGGAGTTAAAACAGTATAAATGGGTTGATTATGCTCTAGAAGAGCAAACTGAAGGTGAAGATACTTATGAAATTACAGCAATCCTAACGATTAAAAAGTTTAACAACTCTGATTATTTGGTTCGAGAGGTCGAGGAGAAACAACTCTGGAGATTTTCAGTAGGGGATGTCTGGCGGCTAGTTTCCAGAACTAGTAATAAGTAATAGATGACTAAACAGAAAAATATTGCTCACTTAAAGGGTGGCTGGCTTATATGCCTACTAACCATCTCTACTGTCTTAAGTGGATGCTCGATCTCAAAAAGCTCGGACGCGATAAAAACAACTGAAGAGAGAGCCCTTAGTGATAGCCGGC
>CAZTER010000518.1:0-1956 GCA_964612045.1 uncultured Bdellovibrionales bacterium | reverse complement strand
TTTCTGAGGGTATTATTGGCACCTTCAATAGCCTCCCAGCTAAAATTGATCTGCTGACGGTAATGGCCGGAGAGACAAAACATCCTGTATGCCAACGGATCAAATCCATGCTTAGCGACATCATCTAAAACTAGGAATGTGCCTTTAGATTTTGCCATTTTCTCTTTGTTTAAGAGTAGGAACTCGCCATGCATCCAGAGATTAACCCACGGTTTTCCAGTTGCGGATTCGGATTGAGCTATTTCATTAGTATGGTGAACTGGAATGTGATCAATTCCTCCACAATGAATATCAAAATGATCTCCGAGATACTTCATGGACATGGCGCTACACTCAATATGCCACCCTGGATAACCTCGTCCCCAAGGAGAGTCCCACTGTAGTTCCTGATCTTCAAACTTTGATTTTGTAAACCAAAGCACAAAATCAAAAGGACTACGCTTGTTATTATCTACTGCTACGCGAGCTCCTGCTCTAAGGTTTTCCAGATTAAGTTGGGCAAGCTTCCCGTAGTCTGGGCATCTCTCAACATCGAAATACACATTGCCACCAGAGAGGTAGGTAAATCCTCTCTCTTCTAAGCTCTTAATTAGATCGATCATTTCAGAGATATGATCTGTTGCGTTACAGACTGTGTTTGGTCTGTTGATGTGAAGAGTGGAGCAATCTTCAAGGAACTTATCTGTATATCTCTTGGCTATTTCAAAAGACTTTTTCTTTTCACGTCGTGCTGCAATGAGCATTTTATCTTCGCCATCATCTTGATCGCTAACGAGATGTCCAACATCGGTGATATTCATTACGTGTAGAACTTTATATCCAGCATGTCTCAAGGTACGGACTAGAATATCCTCAAAGAGGTATGTCCTCATATTTCCGATATGTTGAAAGTCATACACCGTGGGTCCACAGCAGTAGAGCTTTATCTCACCTGGAGTAATCGGTTTAAGTGGCTCTATAGTTCTTGATAGTGTGTTGAAAAGTTTTATCTCGCGTTGTGCCATGTGCTTGTAGTCTTAAAACAGGTTCGAGCTAGTTCTTGTTTGGATTTCAAGAGTGCCTAAAAAAGGGACGACCCCAAGATACCCAAACATTAAGGTTAGAAGCAATTGGAACTAATATAGAGTTGCTATCTGTAGAAACAGCCAAAGACTTAAATTACTGCCCGCAACTTAGCGGAAGTATTGTGATTGGTGCTATCCGTAGCAATTTGAGCAATAGATAACTCTTCTTCAGTCGTTGGTTCTGCTGCTAGTTCAGCTGATTTCACTACCTCTTTTATCGTGGCTTTAGTCTGATTAGTGGAGGTCATTCTACAGGTTCCATTGAATACCCCGCCATCTTCAACGATGAATTTTGGGGAGGTAAAATCACCATCGATTCTTCCGCCGGCCAAGATCTCTACGCATTCAGTAGCGATTATTTCGCCCTTTACGGATCCACCAACGATTAGTTTTTTAACCTTTATTTGAGCCTGAATTTCACCTTTTTCTCCAACTATCAGGGCTTCTGAGGAGAAGACCTCACCAGAAAGCTTGCCTTCCATGATAACTGGGCTATCAAAACTTAACTTTCCTTGAATTACTGTTCCTGGTCCGAGCGCTGACCTAGCTTTTCCATATCTTCTAGAGATCTTTTCTTCGAAGGTCTCAACTGTAGGAGTTGGTTGAGTAGCTGGAGTATTGCTGGAGTTCATAGAGCTCTCCTTTGAGGAGTTTTCTTCTAGTTCATCTCCAACAGTTCTCTTTTTACGAAACATTTACCACCCCCCTAAAATCCCTGCTGAGAAAATGCTGCCCAAATTCAATCTACATTTAAGAGAAGATGCTAATCAAATTGGGCGAGCACAATCATACCTCCTGCACATATAAAATTCCACGATGGAGAGCAGAAAATCCTTTTACTTGATTGGCAGGCGATTCAACGCTTGGTATCTTATAATCTTCGAGGTGCAGG
>CAZTER010000517.1:0-1964 GCA_964612045.1 uncultured Bdellovibrionales bacterium | reverse complement strand
GATGATTGTAGTCGTCCATGAACTGCGCAGGCCTCGCCTAAGTTTATCGGAGCTCTCTGATTCGCGGCCGTTGCAAATGCACTAATCGCTGAACTTACAATCCCTTGATATTCTTGCTCTGATAATGAGCCATCTTTGATTAAGCGCTCAGCAAAAATTGCTGAGATAGGCTTTTTCTTATTTATCTCTTGATAAAGAGCTGGCTGTGTAAAGCTTGGATCGTCTCCTTCGTTGTGTCCATATTTTCTATAACATTGCAGGTCAATTACTACATCCTTAGCAAACTTAGCTCTGAATTTTACCGCAAGCTCTGCAATCCAAGAAACCGCTTCTGGATCCTCTGCGTTTACATGAAAAATAGGAGCATCAAATCCCTTAGCGATATCTGTACAGTAGTTTGTAGATCTTGCTTCTATCGGATCAGTAGTAAAGCCAACTTGGTTATTTACTACTATATGAATGGTGCCTCCATTTGAATATCCAGCTAAGGACACCAAATTTAATGTCTCAGGAACTACGCCTTGGCCGATGAAGGAAGCATCGCCATGTAATAATATCGGCATCACAGCGTTCCTGTCGTGGTTAAATGCGATATCTTGGCGTGCTCGAGCAATGCCAGCTACTACTGGGTTTACAAACTCAAGATGAGATGGATTAGGAGCTAGTGAGATATTAACAACCTCTCCATTCAGTGTCTTTTGTATAGAGCTATAGCCAAGGTGATACTTTACATCCCCTGATCCTAGAACAGATTGAGGAGCCTGATCTTCGAATTCATCAAAAAGAACAGAGAGAGGTTTTCCGACCGTATTGACCAGAACGTTTAATCTACCTCTGTGCGGCATTCCGAGAACAACTTCACGTACTCCATTCTCAGGAGATTCATTAATGATAGAATCGATTAGAGAGATTAATGTCTCTCCACCTTGAAGAGAAAATCTCTTTTGCCCCACATACTTTTTGTGAAGCTCTGACTCCATAACTTCGGCATCAACTATCTTTGATAGTATCCGACGCTTATAGTCTTGAGACTTTGCTGCTGTTGACTGCAGTCTTGATTCAACACGCTCCTGAATAAAATCTCGAGCTTCTTTGGTGGTTAGGTGTAGGTACTCAACACCAACAGAGCCACAATATGATAGCTCTAGTGCCGAGATAACTTCACTTAATCTCATCTGTCGTTGCCCTAGTAAGCGGTCACACAATACTTCGCTTTCTAATTCTTGATCTGAGAATCCATAACTTTCGATCTGAAGTTCGCGGTCTGATATAGATGGAATTCGACAATTTGATACTGGATTTACTGCGGCGCGAAGATGTCCCCTTTCACGGAATGCTCTTACCAATCTAAATGCACGTTCATTTAGATCGAGGGATGAATCACTTACTTTATTAGTTGAAGTATCGTGATAACCATTGGAGTTATAGTGAACGCCATTTCCATTGCTTTCAAACCGTGTGGCCTTGTTGCGGATTAATTCATCGGCGGAATCTAATCCATGAATCGAGATGCTTTTGCCATTACTTAGATCACTGAAGATCTCCTGCCACTCGTCTCCTACTAATGTAGGATCTGTAAGAAAGAGGCTATACAGCTCTTGGACATATCCAGCGTTACTACCGAAGAGCTGAGTAATTTCATCGTTGGAGAGTATTATAGAAGAGCTTGCGCTAGATAAGTTACTGGAATAGCTATCTTGTGACATAAAAATAAACCTCTTTTAAGCCTTAGCATTTTATCAGATCAGGCTTAATCTAGCTATACTCTCTATGAAGGCTGGAAATCCCCCTTCAATCACTAAATAGGGTTAAATTACTAACTAATTTACACAAGTCAGGGTCATTTTATCTTAACTCAAGTCTTCTCTAACCTTTGAATCCGTTTTCGGCCAATAACAGGGTAGCAATTGTTATTGGTTCTAGGTTTTCAAGTTGAGAAAGAGAGCCTGGGGCTCGGCGTCGAA